>JAQBZA010000066.1 GCA_027622795.1 Planctomycetota bacterium
CGAGGGCCGCCGCCTCCGAGAGCGGCAGGGGGAGCCGCATCGCGTCGTGCCGGGCGATGCTCGGCGGCACGATCTGCTCGATGAGCGCGGCGCGAGACGCAGCACCAACGACATCGAGCATGCCGGCCTCGTCGGCCGGGCTGATGCCGATATGCCGCGTGGCGAACTCACCGCAGCCGCCGGCGACCGGGCGAGACGATTCGGCAGTGGCGCGGGGCTCGGCGACTGCCGTGGACGAGGAGGGAGAGATGGCCGCTGACATACGCGGGCTCCGTGCGTGAGGCTGTCGGCCCGAAGCGGGCGACGACGGAAACCCTGTTGTCCTGGAACCTGAGAGATTCGCTCCCGGGCTTCGGCCCGGGGCTTGCCCCTTCGGTGGGTGCAGCCATCACAGCCACACCACTCTCCAACAGTTCTACATGGTCAGTTCTTTTGCCTGAGCGTTCAGCCTTCGGCGGTCTTGCGACTCTCTCCTGACCATTGAGAAGTGTATGCCGATTCTCATAATCTGACAACGCCACACCGTCACTGGGAACGCCAAGACTCTCCGTGTCGAGCCACTGTCCCAACCGGCAGGGTGACACCGTTCTTGGCCACCCTCCAGAATCTAGCGCTGGTACGCCGGCAGGTAATGCATGTAGACCTCGAGGGCCATTGTCGCCATCGCCGTCGAGTAACACTTCGCTCTGCCGTTGATCTTTTCTTCGTGCCAACCCGGCCACGAACCATCTGCGTTCTGAGATTCGAGCAGCAGCGACCTGACCCGCGGGTGCCAAGCAGCCCATTGTTCTTCTCCCGCCTGAAAGTGGGCCTGCATGGCGTAGTAATTCATGTAATGAAAATATTGGTCCATGCCATGCTCATATTTCTTACCTTGCAGACTTGTCAGCGCTTTGGCAACGGCAGGGTCGTCATGATGGCCCAAGAGTTGCAGGCAGAGGGCACCAGCCGCTGACTGCGCATTCTTGACGCCCTGTCCGGGCTGGTACGCGAAGCCCCCCTCGGGTTTTGCACACCGTTTGACATACTCCACCGCCCGATCAAGCGTTTCGGTCGGCACCTTGAGGCGAGCGTTGAGCGCCGCCCGCAAGGCCACTACCTGCATCACTGTCACACTCAAGTCGGCGTCATTGGGCTGCGGCTGATACCGCCAGCCCCCCTCCTTGTTCTGAGCTTGCACAATCAGGTCGATCGCCTGTTGGCAGGCCGCGCGGACCTCTGGTTCAACAAGCCAACCGGAGGCTTCGATCAGCCCAAGTGTGGCGAGAGCGTGCTCATACATCGGCCCATGCGAGTTTCCACCGGGCAGCACAACAAGGCCATTCTCCTGGCGAGATTTCAGCAGGAAGTTGATGGTCCGGCCGACCGTTTCCCGGTACGGCCCCCGCTCAGGCGCATGACCTCGGCCCATGAAGGCTAACAGACACAGCGCCGAGACACCGGTGTTGGGCTTGCCGGAGACTCCAGTTGGAAATGATCCGTCGGGCTCTTGATGACCGGCAAGGTATTCCAGCCCCCGATCCACCGCTGCCTCCACACGGCCAAGCTGTCGCTGCTCATCCGAGGCATCCTGCGCGGCCAAAGGCCAGGCAGGAATCAAGAATGCCATAAGCCCTGCTATCCAACACTTTCTACCTGTCATGACAGACCTCTCGCCATCAGGCCGAACCCGACAGTCGTCGGATACCGATGTCAACGCAGTACATACCCACCAGGAGTACGAGCACAGGCCATGTGTCCCAGACGTCATCTTCGAGCGTACGGTTGGTCTCCACAGTCGCTTCCGTCAGCCGGTAAGGCAGCGTAGAGAATGCATCAGGCTCAAGGACGGCCCCCCCCGTGAGATCGGCGAGTGTTCGCAGGGCGCCACGATCCACTGCCGTGCGCGCCAGTTCACGACTCGATGCCGCCACCATCAGATCAGCCGCCAACTGTCCAGCGGCGGACGATGCCGCCAATCCATGACGACCGACGCTTTCCGGTGTGTAGGCACCACGGTACAGGCCAGGACGTTCCGCTGCCGCCAGTTCGATCGCGGCGCTTTCACCGTTTGCCAAAAGGGTGACCGGCTGTGACCCCGCCTCCACCGGGCGTTTGTCATCATCCACAAGATTCAGTTCGACAATGACAGTCGACCCGGGCTCACACTGCGCAGGTTCGACCATCAGCCAAGACGTATCCCACGGCTTGTCATCCCGCCGTCCAGTCGACCGCAGGGCCTGCCCCCAAAATCGCCAGAACACTGGATCACCGACGTTCCGGCGCCAACGGAACGTCTCGTCGGTACCGATCCAGAAAGTTCTTCCGCGGCCGAAAGGAGCCTCGATAACAAGTGGTATCGTCCCGCGGCCGCGCGGGTCGGCAATCTCGGCCAGCACCGTGCTCGAGGGCTTCGGGCGGACCACTGCGGCCGCGCGGAAGAAAGACGGCATCGTGCTCCAAAACTCGCGATTGCCAGCCGCATCGCCCGACATGGCGAAAGCCGAATGCATCGCGCCACGAGCAGTTACGACCATCGAGAGTGGCTCAAAATCTGGGGCTTCGATAACACCCGCCTCTGCCCCGGCCGGGGGCTCTATCTCAACCGGAAAAAGCGTTGCCAGCGGCATCCCCTGATAATCATGCGGGAGATGCGACCCGCCGGGCTGAAACACCACGCCCACGCCCCGCTTCTCGACAGCCTCGACAAGTGTGCGCTGACAATCCTCGGTGAGCAGCCTCGTTGGCGCGTCACCAAGCAGCACGAGATCGTAGGCGGCCCAGCCCTCCACCGTTGCTGGTATCGCGTCGTTTGTGTCGACGGCTGAGGCGAGCACGAACATCGGCTCGAAACCCTTGTCGCGACGGATCGCGTGATCGAGAAACCGTGTGTCCCAACGAGCCACATCATCAACGACGAGTGTTTTCAGAGTTCGAGTGGTCACGAGCACCGTCATGTCACGGGCGTTGTTCACGGCGGTGGCTTCGCCATCCTGAGACGGCACGGCCACCGTGAGCCCGGCCCGTCCCACCGCGGTGGCCTTCCATGAGAAGGCGACCTGCTGCCGACCGTCGGCGAGGTCGAGTGGCCTCGATTCGAGTACGTTCCCGTCAGCATCACGGAGTTCGACGACGGTTTGCCGGCCAGAGAGTCCGACAGATCGAATTGCGGCGGTGATCGAGACCGTGTCATCAAGCGTGACCTCCGCTGGCACGAGCAGATCAACGACGGCCACGTCGGCAGGTGGCACAACACTGCCAATCGGCACGGCGAAGACCGGCGCCCGCGGTTCTCCCCCGTTGACTTCAGCCGCCCGACGAAGAACCGCAATCGGCTCCACACCAACTGTCGACACACCGTCGCTGACAAGCACGACGGCTGCCAGGCCACGCCCCGAGGCATCATCCATGGCAAGCTCAATCGCCGCGCCAAGGGCCGTATCCGACGGATCGAGACCGACAGCCTGAGTCGGTTGAACGCCGGCCGCCGACATGCCACTATCGGTCGAAGTCGCTCCCCGGCCAGTATCAGACGCGGTGGCGATACCGCCATGCTCTTGCAGGCGTACCGGTCGACGCCCCACCTCATATGCACGGACCTCAAACGCGTCGCTCAGCTGCCGGAGTGTTGTCTCCGCCTGGGCGGCGAACAACTGGTCGACAAGTTCCCGTCGGGTCCAGTCGGCCAAACGGTCACCAATCGCGGTGACCGAAGCGGCATCGTCGGGTGGGGGCTGGTCAAGACCAACAGCACCAGCAACACCGGCGACCGCATCGGGAGGCAGCTGGCCAACTGGGATCTCCATGCTTGCTGAGTTGTCGCGGATCACCGCCACCACCGGCCGCTCCTCGATCGTTTCTTCGAGTCGCACAAATGGTGCTGCCAAGACGAACACCAGCAGCGCGAGCACACCAATCCTGCAGAACGTCAGCATCCGCCGCCTCCCGCGGGACAGCCACGGCATCCGTGCCGCGTGCCGGCGTGCGATCCAGATGCCCAGCGGCACGAGCAGGGCGAGCCCGATCCACAGCACGGCCGGTCGCGCCCAATGCCACTCGACACGGTCGATGCGTGTGGCCAGTTCGTGGCCGATGCCCGCGTTACGGGCAAGCCAACTGGCAAGCTCGCTCATCGCGGAATCTCCTTCCCGAGGCGCTTGAAGTAGGCCTCGATCACCTTGCGATAGGCCTCTGGCCCCTGTTGTCGCATACCCTCCAAGAGTGGCTCTCGAACATGCGGAGGCAGCTTTTCGATCGCAGCTCGCATCGCAGGGTCAAGGCCACGGCGGTCGGCATCAGCAATGCCCACGGGAGTTGTCCGCGGCTGGTCGCTGTCATTCGGTCCACGGCCCGCCGGGCCCTGTGGCTCCTCCATGCCGGCCTGTTGCCCGGGTTGTTCTCCTGGCTCTTGTCCCGATTGGCCGGGCTGATCAGCCTGGCCTGCGGGCCGCTCACCCTGGCCTGCCCGTTCACTGGCAGCGGCTTCCTCAGCGGCTTGCATCGCGGCGAGTCCCCGAGCCCGTTCGGCCATTTCGAGCGCTGATTGCACCGGCTCGCCGGTGAGTGTCTCAGCAAGCGACGTGGCTGCTTCGGATGCCTCCGCAGCGTTCGGTGCGTGAACCGCTGCCGTCGCCTGCTCCGTAATTTTTGTGGCAAGGTCCGCCACCATCGCGGCCGTCTGCCGCGCTTCATTGACACCGGCCGCAAGTGATTCAAGGAGTGGCTGATCTGTCGTGGGCTCTCCACTCGTGGCCCCATCTGCTGCTTCCGCAAGAGCATCATTGCTCGGCTCTGTCAGGGGAGGGTCGCCACGCCCGGGCTCTGCCGCCCGATCATCCGAGCCGGTGGCTGACGCAGGCTCACGTCCGTCTGATGGCGACGACCGAACCGGTGGTTGGCGCGATGTTTGCTCGGTACCCAAAATCCTTTGGAGCTCACCCAACTGTTGACGAGCGGTCTTTGCGAGTGGACTGGATTTGGCATTCATCTCCCGTGCAGGCTGCGTGGCGTCGGCCGATTCATCTCGGGACGGCTCACCAGGGGACGGCGTTGCCTCCTGCGTAGCGGTTTCGTCTGCCCCATTGATCTCCCTGGGAAGCGAATCGAGTAATTCGGCGCGCATCGTGAGCTCCTCGGTGAGCGCGGCAAGACGTTGGGCTGCTCCAGCGGCATCAATTGCCTCAGCGATCTGATCCACCGCCGCGCTGATGGCTTCTGCTTCGCGAGCCACTTCATCTGTCGTCGGCGCGGTAGCGACTCGCTCGATCTCGGCAGCCGCGCCGCTGAACGCTTCCTCTTTCGCCAGCGACTCTTCGAGTTTGGCCGCCCGCTCGGCGAGTGCTGCCAAGGCCTCGGCCTGTCCTTCCGGTACAAGTGAACTCTCCATCGCCTGCTTTGCGGCCTTGGCAACGGCCTCGGCGAGCCGAGTTGCGTCCGCACGCTGCGCCTCAAGCTGGGTCTCCGCTGCGGCGAGCGCCTGCTTTGCCGGCTCGTCAAACGCATTCACAGCCTCGTCGGCCACCGCCTGTGCCTCCTTGACTGTAGTGGCCGCCTCCTGCCGCGCTTCATCACGAAGCTTCTCGGCCGCCTGCTTGGCCTCGGCATTCCCCTGCTGCTCTTGTTCATCGACCGTCTCCTCGGCCTCCGCAGCAGCGGCGGCTGCAGTCTTGGCAGCGTCAATGCGGGTCAGCGACTCCTCGCCCACCGCGTCGAGCACCTGCTCGCGTTGTTCTTCAAGCGTGGGCTTTCGCTGCATCGCCTGCTCAGCCGCCGTGCGTGCCTCACGGGCGGCCTCGCGGGCTGCCGGCACCTGGGAATCGGCCAGCGCGTGCTCCGGTGGCCGGGAAACCGCGATTTTTTGCACCGGCCCATCGGTGATCTGCCCCTTCGTGTCGCGGACGTAGAGCCGCCAGGCCACGGTCCTGCCGGCGGCCAAGCCGAGCGCGTCGCTACGAATGATGTTCCGCACATCGCGGCGCACGTCCGGCGGCCGCTCGGCAAGCACAAGACCCGGAAGCGGCGTACGAGGCCCGAGGTGCTCGGCGTCGGGCCCACTTTGAAAGCCGATCTCGTCGAGCCCCCAGTCGTCGAAAACTTCCGCCGCCACAGGCACGTCAATCGGTGCCTCGAGCAAAATCGAGGCCGGTGGTTCTTGAACGACGAGCGAGGGGGGTTTATCGACCGTGGGAACGATTTCCACGCCAGGGCGAGGGAGCGTCGGATGACCTCGTGAACTGCGAAACTCGATCGCCGCCATCCGCGGCGCATCAACCGTGACGCGCGTCAGCCACCGTCCGTTGTCCTCAGGAATCGCCACGACATTCCCCACGAGCGTCTCGATCGGTTCCTCGATGGACTGGCTTCCGCGAACAAGCCATCCGGGGCGATCAACAAGCAGTCGCCCACGATCAAGACGCAGTGAAAACGCGTCAACGGCATGGCCCGTGATCTCCTGTGCAGCGCCGGCCAGCGGCACCTCCAGTCGTGTCCATTCGTTCGACGCCGGCAACGGTCCAGCCACGATCCGCTTGGCCCCCACTTCGGGAATCAACGACGCATCACCCCAAACGACCTCCAACCGCCGACCGCCGGCGTTCCATTCCGTGGCGAGAGCACGCGGCGGATCAGTGGCATCAACCTTGACGTGTACGCAGAGTGCCTTGGAATCCCGGCCGTCCTTCGGCAGCACAAATGGATTCAGCCGCGTTTTCATCACCAGCGGGGAACTCTGATCAACCATGAATGCTCGTAAGCCTCCGGCGGCTGATGCCGTTGTCCACCGCCAGGCGGTCGGCGACACCGCATCGCGTGGCAGATCGTCCTCGAACCAGATTCGTTCGTCCACCCGCTCCACAACCCGCTTCTCGACCGATCGCTCGAGGAGTTTCACGCCTCCATCCGCCACGTCACCGGAGACCCTCGCAGAAAATTCCACACTCGATCCGTAGGGAGCCTCGACCTTGACGGCGTCAGCAGCGACCGCGAGGGGTTCGTCGATCCGCATGTAGTTGGGGAGCCGGACGGTAGTTGCGACCTCCTCGATGACGGGACGGCGGAGGACCGTGATCGGATACGTCTTTGTCCACGTGTTGCCCCCTTCCAGCCGGTATGTCCCATCGGTGTCAAGGCCATCGAGCGTCAGGGCAAAACGGCCCGTGGCAACCGTTCGCAGCGGATATCTGATCGACGGCCCGTCGACCGCAGTGAGCACGAGCGATACGTTGTCGACCTTACCCCGCGCCACATCACAGCCGATCTCGAGTGGTTCCCCCTCAAGCACCTCCAATGGCCCCGGGCTGGTCAACTGCAGCCATGTGGCTGGCGGGATATCAGCCGTGGGATCGAGGAACCGGGCCAGTGTGATCGAGAAGCGGTTGCCAAAGAAAAGTGCCATCCAGACCAGCGCAGCGGCGGCCACGATGGCCAATGCCACGTTGCGAGCCAATGCCTGTCCCTTGATCACCCGCCTCGGCCGATACCCATCGAGCCGAGCGGTTGTCTGGGTGACCAGTCGCTCCACCATCGCACGGCCGTCCGGGGCTCCGTCAACGAGATCACCACGTCGACCACGCACGATGTCAATGACCGTTAACAGGCGGTTGTGCATACCGCCGAGCGTCTGCTCGATCAGGACCGCGACCGTATCGAGTGATGGTCGACGCAGTGCCGGCACGAGCAGAAAGGCGATCACCGCCGCGGTAACACAACCCCACCAGCCCACGAAGATGCCAACCCTGCCCTCCACCGGCAATGGCGTTACGAGGTCAAGAATGATTCCCCCGACTACCCAACCAATGGCTGCCGCTACCGCCAGACAAAAGCCCGCCGCCAGCACCGTGGCGACCAAGCCGGCGCGGGTGCGCGAGACGACGCGAACCAGCGCCGCGGAGCGATCGAAGGAACTGGCGCTACTCATTGGAATGACTCCCGAAAGTGTCGATGGATTGTCATCCGGCGTGTCATGTCACGGGCTCCACATTGCCAACGGCGCGGCCGAGCCTGATCGCGAGCCGCTCTTGCCAGCCACCTGGTGTCTGTCCATCAGACGTGGATCGCACTGGCGCCAGTGTCGAGAGCAGAAACTCGACCAGCATGAACGAGATCGCCACCGCAATCAGCCATCGCCAAATTTCGCGGCTGCCACCAAGTTGTTCAGCTAGAACCGGATCGCCCGTGGTGCCTGTCAAATACTCAAGCGGCCGGCCTCCGAAGGTTGCACGCACGTCGGCCTCATCAAGCCGTGCGAATGCCGCTGACTCGATCTCGGGATTGACCGCCATGCCAAGGCGGATTGGCATCAGGTCGCCATTCGGTGGCGGCTGAAAATCAAATTCATATATTCCCGTTTGCCTCGTATCCTTCAGCGCTCCAATGAGGTGCGTGTCGCCGGGCACTGTCTCGATTGGTCGTGTCTCACCATCGGGCAGCCTGGCCTGGATCATGCCGCGCTTCCACTCGATCTCGAGTCGTACTGGAGCGGGCTCATACGGGCGGACGCTCTCAGCAATCGCCACACGACGATTGGGGCGGACATGCTGAATACAGCGGAGTACGATCGGCACAAAAACCGGATGCACCGGCAAATTCGACCAGTCGGGAGTCGCGGCCAGGCCCGAAATGACGATTCGGCCGCGGCCCAGCGTGGTTTCCGCGACTACCGGTGTGCTGTCGCCGAGTGTGGCAATCACGTCCACCGGTGGCCGCTGGTCATCACCGTTGTCTGTGGCTCTGTCGGCAATCATGAGCGGCGCATGGCGGAACACGATAAGCGTTTCCAACAGATCATCAGCAGCGCTGGCATCGCCGACCAGCCGATCATCTGCCAAGGCGGCGAAGACGGGATGAGAGCGATCCGCCGTTTCGATCCTCTTCACTGCTGTTTCGTCGTCGGGGTCACCGACCGGTTCGCCGAGGGTCACGACGGGCTGCCGCAGCCGCTCAAGTCGTTCTTTTTCCGCCTGTCGTGCCTCCTTGTTCTGCGGCTTGCGGGCCGATGGCAATGGCTCGATCCTGATGAGATCTGCCACAGCACGGCGGTCGACCCGTTCACCCGCAAACACCACGGCTCCGGCCCCCTCCTCGATTCGACTGCGAATCCAGCGCAGCCGGTCTCCTGCGGGACAGGCATCGGCGAGCACGATCACGTCGGCCTCGTTCACCTGCCGTTGTTGGACGACGTCGGCCCGGGTAACGGTGACATCGAGGCTGCGGGCAAGCAGCTGTTCCGCATCGCCATCGGTTTTTTCTGCCCCTGAACGCCCGTCCGCCAAGGCTTCCAACGGCGCGGAGAGCGCGGCCTCCACAAAGAGCGCCGCATCCTCGAGCGGCTGCACCCGCGGCGACGCGATCACAAGGACCCCCACTCGGGGCTCCACATTGAGCACAAACTCGTACACATCATCTCCCGGAAAGGCATCGGCCGGAATCTCGAGCCGACCGCGAAGCACACCCGCCCGCGGTGGCACGACGGCAAGGTGCCGCGTCGTCGGTCCACCTGGTTGAGGTGTGATGGGAACGCGGGCCACGAGCTCGTCATCGAGCCAGACCGAGACGGGAACCTCGTGGTTGATTTCGTCGGCCGTCGCATCGATTCGCACCGTGAGGTCGACTGGCAGACCAACCACAGGCTTCTGCGATCGGGGCGCATCGCCGAGAACCGCCCGGTTGGCGACATCGCGCCGCTCACCCCCGTCTACGATCACCAGGGTCACATCGGGCGGGATCGAGCGACTGACTGGATGATCGGCAAACCGGTTCCAGCCACGAGCACCATTGTCACTGAAAATCCAGAGTGTTCGCGGACCGCGGGGCGGGCCTGCGAGAGCCTCGGTCACAGCCGCAGCGAGATCAACCGTACCCGGATCGGGCACAAGCGCATCGAGCTCGGCAGACAGTCGCCTGCCATCGCCTTTCTGCGCCCGATAGACCACTCGCGGCTCCATGCCGGCCCGCACCAGCGTCACGAAATCTCCTGCGACAAGTCGATCGGCTGCCACACGAGCAGCCTCGCGCAGACGATGCAGCCCGGAGACACCGTCGCGAACCAGGCCGGTGGTCATCCCTGCATCGACGATCAAGATCACGTCCTTGGAGCGGCCGCCCGCAAACAATCCTCCATACCGCTCCACCACTGGTCGCGCCAGTGCGAAAAGCACTGCCGCCACAACTGCCGTCCGCAACACCATCAGCAGCCACTCCAGCAGTCTGATTCGCCGGCGTTGCTGCACATAGCTCTCCATCAGAAATCGGAACGTCGGCAGGTCGATCGTCCGCAGACGAAAGAGATTCAACAGATGCAGCAGCACCGGGATCGCGATGAGCGGAACAAGCCAGAGGAGAGCGGGGTTGAGCATGGCAGGGAATCGTCAGCCGGTCAGGCGGGCCCGGCGGGCAAGGTAGGCGGCTAAAACGTGGTCGTAGGGCTGTGATGTGTCGATGCACTCATAGCCGATTCGGCGCTCGAAGCAGGCCGACTGGAGCGTTGCGCGGAAGGCGGCAAAGCGTTCGAGATAGGCGGCCCGCACCGCGCGCGGGTTGGCAACAAGTCGCCCTTCGCCTTCGGTATCACGAAACTGCGTCGTCTTCTCCCAGGGAAAATCGCGTTCAGCTGGATCGATCAGATGAAACACCACCAGATCGTGCCGTTGGTGCTTGAGCAGGGCGAGCGCCGTGCCGATTGCGCCGGGATCATCCAGCAGGTCACTGATGAGTACGACGATGCCGCGCTTCGGAACCCGCCCCGCGAGTTCGCGAAGCGCGGTTCCGACCTGCGTCTCCGGCCCTGGCGCCGTGGAGTCGAGGGCTGCAAGCACGTTCCTGAAGTGCCTGGGGATTGAGCGTGGAGGCACATAGGCCCGCATCTGCGAGTCAAACGTGGCCAGGCCTGCAGCGTCGTTCTGCTTGAGGGCGAGATGGCAGAGTCCCGCTGCCAGAAACCGCCCGTAGTCAAGTTTCGTGATCCCTCCGTCGGTTCCTGAAAAATCCATCGATTTGGAGGTGTCAAGAATCACGGTGATCCGAGTGTTGGTCTGCTCCTCAAAAAGCTTCACGAATAATTTGTCAGTCTTGGCGAGCTGCTTCCAGTCAACATTTCGCAGTTCATCTGACTGCGTGTAGGGGCGGTGATCGGCATATTCAACACTCGAGCCAAAAAATGGACTCGGATGCAGCCCCGACAGGAGCCCCTCCACGGCGGTGCGGGCGACCAACTCAAGCCGCGCGATGCGGGCCAGACCAGGCGGATCAACGAACCGCATGCTGGGAGGCGTCGGAGAGGAGGGCGACGTGACCATGAAGACGATATCCAGAGAGAGCCGTCGGGTCAGGCGCAGACGACTCGTACCGCCGCGATCATTCGAGTTCGGGAAGTTCCGTGAGGATTCGATCGATCACCGTGTCGGTCGAGACACCCTCGCTCTCAGCGGTGAAACTTGCCACGAGGCGGTGCCGCAGCACCGGTTTGGCCATCTCACGAATGTCGGCAAAAGACACGTTCGGACGGCCATCAAGCAGGGCCCGAGCCTTCGCCCCGAGGAGGAGTGACTGACAGGCTCGGGGTCCCGCCCCCCATGTCAGCCAGCGACGGGTGTCGGCGGAGGAAGCCTCGTCGGCCGGCCGCGTCGCCCGCGCCAACCGCACCGCGTACGCCGCCACCGGCTCCGCCACGATCACG
>JAQBZA010000067.1 GCA_027622795.1 Planctomycetota bacterium
GGTGTAGCTCAATGGTAGAGCAATAGCCTTCCAAGCTAAAGACGAGGGTTCGATTCCCTTCACCCGCTTTCATCGCCAGGAACCACCACTGCACCACACCATCCACCACTAGCCCACACATGCCATCGGCCTCGAGGGCTCATCTGCTGCTGTAGCTCAGTTGGTAGAGCACGTCCTTGGTAAGGACGAGGTCATGGGTTCGAGTCCCATCAGCAGCTTCAGTTACGACACGATTCACGACATCGAGCACAACACACACTGCACACACGTCGTCCGGGGCGTACCCGGGCGAAACGAAACGGGTTGAAACGTTTGCGGTAGGCATCGGTGCCTGCCGCCACCACAACGAGGAAGATCGAGGAAAAGCATGGCAAAGGATACGTTCGAGCGGACCAAGCCCCACGTCAACGTCGGCACGATCGGGCACATCGACCACGGCAAGACGACCCTCACCGGCGCGCTGGTCGCCGTCCAGGCCGCTAAAAACCTGGCCGTCGCCAAGAGCTATGCCGACATCGCCAAGGGCGGCACTGTCCGTGACGAAACGAAGACCGTCACCATTGCGGTCAGCCACGTGGAGTACGAGACCGACAAGCGTCACTACGCCCACATCGACTGCCCGGGCCATGCCGACTTCGTGAAGAACATGATCACCGGTGCCGCCCAGATGGACGGTGCGATCCTTGTGGTGAGCGCCGCCGACGGCCCGATGCCGCAGACCCGGGAACACATCCTTCTGGCCCGTCAGGTGGGTGTGCCGGCGCTGGTCGTGTTTCTCAACAAGGTCGACCTTGTTGATGATGCTGAACTGCTCGACCTCGTGGAGATGGAGATTCGCGAACTGCTCACCAAGTACGGCTATCCAGGCGACGATATCCCGATCATCCGGGGTGCCGGCAAGCCCGCTTATGACAGCCCGGCCGATCCGGAAAAGAACAAGTGCATCGCCGAGTTGCTCGATGCGGTCGATTCTTACATCCCCGAGCCTGTCCGCGAGCTCGACAAGCCTTTCCTCATGGCGATCGAAGACGTCTTCTCGATCGAAGGCCGCGGCACCGTGGCCACCGGTCGAATCGAGCGGGGTATGGTCAAGGTGGGTGACGAAGTCGAGATCGTCGGCCTCAAAGAGAAGTCGGAGAAGACCACCTGCACCGGCGTCGAGATGTTCAAGAAGGTGCTCGACAGCGGACAGGCCGGCGACAACGTCGGTTGCCTGCTCCGCGGTGTGGCTCGCGACGATATCGAGCGTGGCCAGGTGCTCGCCAAGCCGGGGTCGATCAAGCCCCACAAGAAGTTTGAGTGCGAGGTCTACGTGCTGTCGAAGGAAGAGGGTGGTCGTCACACGCCGTTCTTCGCCGGCTACCGCCCGCAGTTCTACTTCCGCACCACCGACGTGACCGGCTCAACGAAGCTCCTCGGTGGCGTCGAAATGTGCTCGCCGGGCGACAACGTGAAGATGGAAGTCGAACTGATGGTGCCAATCGCCATGGACGACGGCGTCCGGTTCGCCATCCGTGAAGGCGGCAAGACCGTCGGCTCGGGTGTCGTCACCAAGATCCTGGATTGATGGAGTCCGGGGTCCCGGCCCCGGAAAAAATTGGAGTCCGGGGTCCCAGCCCCGGAAGCAAAACAAGAGGAGGGCGGGCACGGCCCCGCCCTCCTCCCCACAGGGGCGTAGCTCAACTGGCAGAGCGCTGGTCTCCAAAACCAGAGGTTGCGAGTTCGATTCCCGCCGCCCCTGCTCGAGGCCGACGTAGAGAACATTCATGGCAGCCACATCACAGCGACAACTTGAAGGCGGATTGCTTCGCGAACTCTTGCGGACCTCGGTCTACAAGCGGTCCCAGGGGCGGTTAACTCGGCAACTGACTTTCGCTGCGTTGGCTGGCACACTGGCGATCGCGGTCTGGCGGCTGTCGCAGCTCTTGCCTGTGTGGTTGGCTGCCGCCCCCGGCACAGGCCAATCGCCCGATCTCGGAGTGGTGCGGTTTCTGGTTCCGGGGCTCCTTCTGGCAGCCGGCACATGGCTGTGCTTCCGGATTGTCAACGTGCCCCGATTTGCCGATTTCCTGATCGCTGTCGAGGCGGAAATGGCGAAAGTGTCATGGCCAACGGTTGACCAGGTGATTCGCAGTTCGATCGTGATTATCTTTCTCATGTTTGCATTGGCCGGCATCCTCGCGGTCTACGATCTCTTCTGGTGGTTTGTGCTGCGGGCCGTTCAGGGCCTCGGCTGATCCGTTGACGTGTCTTTCGCGCCTCGTTCATTTCTTCTCGGTATCCGTCATGAGCTACTCTTCTCCCGATGAACCACTCGACGCCGACGCCCAGGCCGCTGCCACGCCACAGGCCAACAGTAGGGAAGCGGCTCCGGCGGCGGAAGCCTCCGCTGATCTCGTCGGCGTCGCTGCCGGTGACGCAACGGACGAAGACGATGAGGATGATGGCACACCTGCTGAATTAGCCGACCCATTCTCTGGAAGCGAAGACGCCGCGCCCGTTGAGATGGCTACTGACGAGGACGAAAAGCCAGTCGGCGATATGCAGTGGTTCATTCTCAAGGTGCAAAGCAATCGTGAGGATTCGATCCGCGACGCCCTTCTCCGCCGCATCTCGATGCAGGGCATGGACAAGTGGTTTGGGGAAGTGATCGTGCCCAAGGAGCAGGTCACCGAGTTCAAAAGTGGCAAAAAACGCGTGGTTTGGCGAAAGCTCTACCCCGGGTACATCCTGGTGAACATGATCTTAAATGACGAGACGTGGTATCTCGTGCGGGAGACCGGCGGCATCGGTGACTTCACTGGATCGGCCGGCCGTCCCAGCCCGATGCTGCCGCAGGATGTCGCCAAGCTGCTCAACAAGACCGAGGAGAAGGCCGATGAGGCGCCCCGCCTGAAGATCGCGTTCAAGAAGGGCGACCGCGTGAAGATCAACGAGGGCACGTTCGAAAATTTCGAGGGCGAGGTCGAGGCGATCGACGAGGCCAACGGACGCGTGACGGTCATGCTCAGCATCTTCGGCCGCTCCACCCCTGTCGACATCGAGTACTGGCAGATCGAGACTGTCTGAGCCGCAACCGACTGACAACAGCAACGCTCCCCACACGAAAGCAGCAACAGCAGGAATTCGACGATGGCAAAGCAAATGGTAGGACAGGCGAAGTTTCAGGTGCCCGGCGGGCAGGCCACGCCCGCGCCCCCGGTCGGCACGTCGCTGGGCCGCTTCGGCATCAACCTCGGCCAGTTCGTGCAGCAATTCAATGACCGCACCCGTGAGGCCGCCGGCATGGCGATCCCGGTGGTGGTCACCGTCTACAACGACCGCTCCTTCGACTTCATCACCAAGAGCCCACCCGCGGCGGCCCTGCTCAAGAAGATGGTGGGGCTGGCGAAGGGCTCGGGCGTGCCCAACAAAGACAAGGTGGGCACCGTCACCAAGGCCCAATTGGACGAAATTGTTCGACTCAAGGGGGCCGACCTCAATGCCCGCGATGCCGACCATGCCCGCCGCATGATCGAGGGCACCGCCCGCAGCATGGGGATCACCGTCGAGGGCTGACCGGCCCGTTTTCATCTTTTTCCAGCGAGCATTCCCAAACCCTGTTTTGAAGGATTCCAGCCGTGCCCCTCACCAAGCGCATGAAGGCCGCCACTGCCATCAAGCCGCAGACTGATGCCCCCCTCCCGATCGCCGAGGCCGTGGGGGTGTTGAAGAAGTTCCCCCCCACAAAATTCGACCAGACTGTGGAGATCCACATGCGGCTGGGCATCGATCCGAAGCAGGCCGACCAGATCGTCCGCGGCTCGCTGTCGTTGCCGCATGGCATCGGCAAGTCGAAGCGGGTCGTGGTGTTTGCCAAGGGCAATCTCGCCGATGACGCCAAGGCCGCCGGTGCCGAAGAGGTGGGGGCCGAGGAACTCGCCAAGAAGATCAAAGACGGCTGGACCGATTTCGATGTCTGCATCGCCGCCCCCGACATGATGGGCCTGGTCGGTCCGCTCGGAAAGGTCCTTGGGCCCCGCGGCCTGATGCCGAGCCCGCGGGCCGGCACGGTCACCGCCGACATCGGGAAGACAGTCTCCGAGTACAAGGCGGGCAAGGTCGAGTTTCGCAACGACCCGACTGGCATCGTCCATGGCGTGGTGGGCAAGCTCAGCTTCGACCCTGCCAAACTGGCCGACAATATCCGCGCCTTCATCGACCACATCCAGTCGCTCCAGCCCTCGAGCGTTCGCGGGCAATACCTGAAGAGCGTGTCGATTTCGGCCACGATGTCACCCGGCGTGATGGTGGCCGCCTAGCCTGGCCGTCCTTGAATCCAGCCACACCCCAACCCCGAATGCAACCCCAAGCCCAACCATGAGCAAGCTGATTAAGAACATGCTGACCGACGATCTCAAGACCCGCCTGGCCGACGTGGGCGAGGCGATCGTGGTCAGCCTCGGCACCCTCGATGCGCAACGGACTACCGAGCTGCGGCATGCCCTACGGAAGAAAAATATCCACCTCCAGATGGTGAAAAACAGTCTCGCTCGACGGGCCACCGCCGGCACCCCGCTGGCCCCAGCCTTCGAGAAGATCGAGGGAATGCTGGCGGTCGCCTGGGGAGGCGAAGACGTGGTCGATCTGGCCAAGGAACTTGATCGGCTCTCTGGAGTGAAGGAATTTGAGGGCTTTGAGTGCCGTGGTGGGGCCCTTGACGGGGCTCGGCTCGACGCCGATGCCGTCAAGCAGGTCGCCAAATGGCCCACTCGGGGCGAGCAACTCTCCATTCTGTCGGGTCAGATCATTTCCCTTGCCTCCACCCTGGCCGGGCAGATTGCCTCCGCCGGCGGCACGCTGGCCGGGCAGATCCAGTCCCGCGTGGAAGACCTGGAAAAGGCGGGGGCTGACGCCGCGCCGGCTGCATAACGGCTAGTTCGGGGTTTGGCAACCGGAAATTTTTGGCCACCCCTTCACTCGCGGCCAGATCGTGGTAAGACATAGGGTTCTCCGCTCCGCACGCATACCAATCAACAAGTCTCCAAACCACCCGGCCGGCTGCTTTGCAGCCGACCGTTTTTTCGAAGGAAAGGGATCCCGAGCGATGGCAACGGCTGAAGCAACGCGTGAATTTTCGAACGACACCAAGGAACTCGGCGACAAGATCGTCGGGCTCACGCTGAAGGCGGCGAAAGAACTCTCCGACTATCTCGACGAGGTACATGGCATCAAGCCCGCCGCCGGCGGTGCGGTGGTGATGGCTGCCCCTGGTGCCGGTGGCGCCGCGGCTGGTGGCGGTGAGGCCGCTGCCGAGAAGACCGACTTTGACGTTGTTCTTGAGTCGTTCGGCGACAACAAGATCGGCGTCATCAAGGTGGTGCGTGCCGCGACCGGGCTCGGCCTGAAGGAGGCCAAGGACATGGTCGAGGGCGCTCCATCGAAGGTAAAGGAAGGGATCTCGAAGGCCGACGCCGAGAAGCTCCAGAAGGAGCTCGAGGAAGCCGGCGCCAAGGTCTCGCTCAAGTAAAAGCCGCATAAACACCGTCTGGCAGCCGGGGCCTTGGCGTCCCGGCTGCCGGTTCGGTATAGTTTTTGCGTGCGCGGCCCCCCTCCCTGTCCACTTCCTTTCTCGTGCTCGTGGCCCGTGCCGTCCGCTTGACGCATCCTTCCCGGGTTCTTCCTGCGGCTGTCGCTGATTTTCAAACCTTTTTCCGAGGAGTGTCTCGTCAATGGCAACTCGCGCCGTTCGCCGACTCCAGCCCACCGAAGTTCGTCAGTTTGGAAGCCGCCGCGTCAGTCATGACATTCCCGACCTCACCGAGATTCAGACTCGCTTTTTCGAAGCGTTCCTTCAGTACGACGTCGCCCCGAACAAGCGGAAAGATCAGGGGATCGAGGGCGTGCTGCGGGAAATCTTCCCGATTGAGAGCTATGACAAGACTGTCAAGCTTGAGTACCTCCGCTACGACCTTGGCAAGCCGCGGTATACGCCCGACGAGTGCCGTCAGCTGCGGCTGACCTATGGCCGACCTCTGCGCGTCTGGCTGCGGCTCACCCGTGAGCAGCCGATCGAAGAGGAGGTCTATCTCGGCGATGTGCCGATCATGCTCGGCGGCGGTGAGTTCATCATCAATGGCGCCGAGCGGGTCGTGGTGAGCCAACTCCATCGCTCTCCCGGGATCGACTTCGTGGCCGACACCGAGTCGGCCGACCGGAAGACGCACAACTGCCGCATCATCCCGGAGCGTGGCAGTTGGATCGAGATCAACGTGTCTAAGAAAGACACGCTCCAGGTGCGGATCGACCAGAGCGGCAAGTTTTCGGCGCTCACGCTGCTGCGGGCGATGGATCCGAAATACAGTCGTGATTCCGAAATCCTCAAGCTGTTTTACAAGTCGACTGTCGAGAAGGTGACCGGTGGTAGGAGTGTCAGCAAGCTCGAAGGCAGGATCGCTGTCGATGACATCGTTTATCCGAAGGGGAGCGAGCGGGCCGGCGAGATCATCGTCGATGCCGGCAACACGATCACTCACGACCAGGCCGAACTGATCTGCACATCCGGCCTCAAGGCGGTGGAAGTGATGCAGGAGCAGAAGGTGCCCCTGATCATGAACAGCCTTCGTGAAGATGCCGACGAGTCGCGGCGCCGCACCGGCGTTTCCCCGAGCCATCAGGATGCCCTGATCCGCATCTACCAGCGGCTTCGCCCCGGCAATCCACCGGCTCTCGACAAGGCGGTGACGCTGTTCGAGGAAAAGTTCAAAGACACCAACCGCTATCGGCTCGGCCGCGTCGGCCGGTTTCGCATCAATCGGAAGCTTGGTCTCAACGTGCCCGAAACGGAGATGACGCTCCGTGCCGATGATCTGATCGCCGCAATCAAGTACATGTTACGGTTGAGCGAAGGCGAAGAGGAGGTGGAGGTGGATGACATTGACCACCTCGGCAACCGCCGCCTGCGGACGATCGACGAACTGGCCAGTGATGAACTGCGGAAGGGCTTCCTCAAACTCCGTCGCACGGTGCAGGAGCGGATGAGCCTCAAGGATGTCACGGAGATGTCGCCGCGGACGCTCATCAACCCGAAGAGCATCTCGGCGGCGATCGAGTATTTCTTCGGCCGGGGTGAGCTCTCGCAGGTTGTTGACCAGACCAACCCGCTCTCGATGCTCACGCACGAGCGACGACTCTCGGCCCTCGGCCCGGGCGGCCTCAATCGCAAGCGGGCCGGCTTCGAGGTTCGCGACGTGCATATCTCCCACTACGGCCGGATCTGCCCGATCGAGACACCGGAAGGTACGAATATCGGCCTCATCTCCAGTCTCGCGATCTATTCGGGCGTCGACTCCTACGGGTTTCTCGTCACGCCGTATCGTAAGGTTTCTAAGACCAAACTCACTGATGACGTCGTCTGGCTGCGGGCTGACGAGGAGCATGAGGCCTGCCTCGCCCCGGCCGACGCACTCGTTGTCGATGGGAAACTGCAGGGCGACACGATCGTGGCCCGCCAGCGTGGCGACTTCGTGCTCGTGCCGGCCGACAAGATCGAATACATCGACGTCGCGCCGAGCCAGATGGTAGGCGTCTCGGCCGGTTTGATTCCCTTTCTTGAGCACGACGATGCCAATCGTGCTCTCATGGGCTCCAATATGCAGCGGCAGGCGGTGCCGCTCCTCGTCACAGAACCGCCGGTCGTGGCCACCGGGATGGAGCGTGACGTGGCGACCAACTCTGGCCTCCTCGTCCGGACGGCCAAGAAGGGCACGGTCACTTACGTCGACGCCGAGTCGATTGAGGTCACGCCCGCGTCGGGAATGCCTGATGTCTACCCCCTGCGGAAATATGTCGGCCTCAACGAGCGGACCTGCCAAAACCAGAAGCCGATCGTGACGCTCGGGCAGAAGGTGGAAAAGGGTGATGTGATTGCTGACGGCGCCGCTACCTACAAGGGGGAGTTGGCCCTCGGTCGCAATGTCCTCGTCGGCTTCATGGCCTGGGACGGTTTCAACTTTGAAGATGCCATCATCATCAGTGAAGAACTTGTCGAAGACGACGTCTACACCTCAATTCATATCGAGGACTATGACATCGAGATCCGCGACACGAAGCTCGGCCGTGAAGAGTTCACCCGCGACATCCCGAATGTGGGCGAGCGAGCGCTGAAAAACCTTGATGAAGGTGGCATCGTCAAGATCGGCACCTATGTCCGCCCGGGCGATATTCTCGTCGGTAAGGTGTCGCCGAAGAGCAAGACTGAGCTGACTCCGGAGGAGAAGTTGCTCCATGCCATCTTCGGCCGGGCCGGTGAAGATGTGAAAAACGATTCGCTTGAGGTGCCTTCGGGCGTTGAAGGCATCGTCATCGCCACGGAGAAGTTTTCACGGCAGATGAGCCTCTCGGAGGAGGAACGGCGAGAGTTTCAAAAGCAGGTGAAGGAGGCCGAGAGCCAGGGCAACCTGCGGATCGCCGAAGCGTTCGGGGCGCTGGTGGCGGAAATCGAAAAGGTGCTTCAGAAGCCGCTTACGGCTGCTGACGGCAGCCCGCTCGTGCGGAACCTCGACCACAAGGTGGTGGCGGAACGGGCGGAAACTTTTAGCCTCGACGCGCTCGACATCCGCTCCCCACAGCGAAAGGCTGATGTCGACAAACTCCACAAGACAATGTGGCCCGCCGTCGAAGACGCCATCGATGCCAAGGAGCGGGCGCTGAACAGCATGAAGCGCGGTGACGAACTTCGTCCGGGCGTGCTGCAGATGGTGAAGGTCTACGTAGCTGCCAAGCGGGTGATCTCCGTGGGTGACAAGATGGCCGGCCGCCACGGCAACAAGGGAGTGATCGCCAAGATCCTGCCGAAGGAAGACATGCCCTTCCTCGCCGATGGCACTCCGGTGCAGATCCTGCTCAATCCGCTCGGCGTACCGAGCCGGATGAACGTCGGCCAGATCCTGGAGACGCATCTCGGCTGGGCCGGCAAGGTGCTCGGCTTCCAGGCCATCACGCCCGTCTTTGATGGCGCCAGCGAGGATGACATCAATGCCGTTCTCGCCGACGCCGGCCTCCCAAAGCACGGCAAAGCACAACTCTTCGACGGCCGTACCGGCGAGCCGCTCGAGCAGGAGACGACAGTCGGCTACATCTACATGCTCAAGCTCCACCACCTCGTCGACGACAAGGTGCATGCCCGCTCGACCGGCCCCTACTCCCTCATCACGCAGCAGCCGCTTGGCGGCAAGGCCCGCTTCGGCGGCCAGCGGTTTGGCGAGATGGAAGTCTGGGCGCTCGAGGCCTACGGGGCCGCCTACATCCTTCAGGAGCTGCTCACCGTAAAGAGCGACGACGTGGAAGGGCGGACCAAAATCTACGAGAGCATGGTGAAGGGCGAAAACACGCTTGAGGCCGGCACGCCCGCCAGCTTCGACGTGCTCACCAACGAAATCCGGGGCCTGGGACTGAACATGCAACTCGAAAAAAGGAGGATTTGACACGTGAGCATCGGTGAAGCCACCTACGATCGCGTCAATGACTATTCGGCCGTCAAGATCAGCCTGGCCCGGCCGCACGATATTCGCAGCTGGTCGTTCGGCGAAGTGAAGAAGCCGGAGACGATCAACTACCGTACCTACCGCCCTGAGAAGGACGGTCTGATGTGTGAGAAGATCTTTGGCCCGGAGAAAGACTGGGAATGCTCCTGCGGCAAGTACCGCGGCATGAAATACAAGGGGATGATCTGCGACCGCTGCGGCGTGAAGGTCACCCACTCGCGGGTGCGACGGAAGCGGATGGGCCATATCGAATTGGCCGCGCCGATCGTCCACATCTGGTTCTTCAAGGCGATGCCCAGCCGACTCGGCGCGCTGCTCGACATGAAGACCTCGAGCCTGGAGAAGGTGATCTACTTCCAGGACTATGTTGTGCTCGATCCCAAAGACACGCCGTTGAAGAAGCAGCAGTTGCTCTCGGAAGATGAGTATCGCGAGGCCCGGGCCAACTTTGGCGACGATGGCTTCGAGGCCGAGATGGGCGCTGAGGCGATCCGTAAACTGCTCTTGAGCCTCGACCTGGTGACGCTCTCGAAGGAGCTCCGCGAGGAATTGGCCACCACCAATTCGAAGCAAAAGAAGAAGGATCTGGTCAATCGGCTGAAGATCGTCGAGGCGATCCGCGACAGCGAAAACAAGCCCGAGTGGATGGTGCTCGATGTGATCCCGGTGATCCCTCCCGATCTCCGGCCGCTCGTCATGCTCGACAGCGGCAACTTCGCCACGAGCGACTTGAACGACCTCTATCGCCGAATCATCAATCGCAATAACCGGCTCAAGAAGCTGGTCGATCTGAATGCGCCCGAGGTGATCATCCGCAACGAGAAGCGGATGCTGCAACAATCGGTCGATGCGTTGTTTGACAACAACCGCTGCAAGCGGCCGGTGCTCGCGTCGAGCAACCGGCCACTCAAGAGCCTCACCGACATGATCAAGGGCAAGCAGGGGCGATTCCGCGAAAATCTCCTCGGCAAGCGGGTCGACTACTCGGCCCGGTCGGTGATCGTCGTCGGGCCGACCCTTCGTCTCCATCAGTGTGGCCTGCCGAAAAAGATCGCGCTGGAGCTCTATCAGCCGTTCATCATCCGGCGGCTCAAGGAACTCGGCCACGCTGACACGATCAAGAGCGCGAAGAAGATGCTCGAGCGGAAGGATGCCGAGGTGTGGGACATCCTCGAAGAGGTGATCCGCAACCACCCCGTGCTCCTCAACCGTGCCCCCACGCTCCATCGCATGGGCATCCAGGCCTTCGAGCCGGTGCTCGTCGAGGGCAACGCGATCAAGCTTCACCCGCTGGTCTGCAAGGGCTTCAATGCCGACTTCGACGGCGACCAGATGGCCGTGCACCTGCCCCTGTCGATCGAGGCGCAGGTGGAGGCCCACACCCTGATGCTGGCCACCAACAACATTTTCAGCCCCGCCAACGGCGCGCCGATCATCTCACCGTCGCAAGACGTCGTGATGGGTTGCTACTACCTGACGATGGCTCTGCCCGGTCGTGCCGGCGAGGGGATGGTGTTCCGCGGCTTCGCCGAGGTTGAGCTGGCCCATTCGCTCGGCAAGGTCGACACCCACGCCAAGATCAAGGTGAAGCTGCCGGCTGATCGCAGCCTGAAGATCGAGGGCGAGGCGCCAGGGGCGGCGGGAGCGGTCATTGAAACGACGGCTGGCCGCGTGCTCTTCAACTCGATCCTGCCGGAAGGGATGCTCTTTTACAACCTGCCGATGCGGTCGAGCGAGCTGGCCCGCGTGATCTCCGACTGCTACCAGACGCTCGGCCGTCGCAAGACGATCGACCTGCTCGACGACATGAACCGCGTCGGCTTCAGCTGGAGCACAAAGAGCGGCCTTTCGTTCGCGACCGACGACCTGATCACACCCGAAACGAAGGTCAAGATCATCGGTGATGCCGAGAAGAACGTGCTGAAGATCATGAAGCTCTACCAGCGCGGCGTGATCACCGACGGCGAGCGATACAACCAGGTGCTCGACGCCTGGACGCACGCCCGTGAGCAGATCACGAAGGAAATGAT
>JAQBZA010000068.1 GCA_027622795.1 Planctomycetota bacterium
TCCTAGAGAAATGATCGTCGCCGGTCGGCCTCGGGCCGGTCGGATACAAAACCCGGCTTACAGGTCCGCTCCAGTACTATCTTTACGGTTTCGCGGCCCTCCGTGGCCCGCGAAACCTTACCGGCCTCCGGCCGGAAGGGAGCGTCGCCTCCAGCGATGCGGTCACCGGTCGGCGTGGCGCCTCGCGTGCGGCCCTCCGTGGCCCGCGAAACCTTACCGGCCTCCGGCCGGAAGGGAGCGTCGCCTCCAGCGACGCGGTCTGTGGAGAGCGGCCGCTCGTTATCACGACGCGGCCCTGGTGTTGAGGTTTTGGCGTTCTTGCTCGTCGATCAGTTTCATCAGCTTTGAGATGCAGAGGGTGTTGATGCTTACCCGCATCTGCTCCGCCTCAACCTTTAGCGTCTCATGCAGCGACCGCGGCATCCGCACCGTGACCACCCGTTGGGTCTCCCGGGCGGCCGGCAGATCCCGTTGCTTGGTTCGCAACTCCTCGAGCATTTCACGGATCCTGGCATACTCGGGCGAGCACTCAAACTGGACAAGGGCCTCGGGATCACTGAACGTGCGGCGGACGATGCCGTCGACCCCCAGCACCTCGCGGAAAAAGACCACCCATTCTGGACCCATGGCATGGAGTCGTTCAGCGACCTCCAAAACGGCCTGGGTGGCATGAGGATCGGTTCGACGGTGCAGTGACTTCGCGGGCATGGCTAGTTTCGCCCTCAACGGGCGACTCCTTCTTGAGGGGCATCGCTGATGATTTGTGTGGGGCCGGGCCTTGGCTCCACGTGGCAAACTCTGTCAACGCGGTCAAGCGCCAGCATGAAGTGCCATCACAGCAACGACTTACGTCGCAAAGCAGGGGCAAGGCCTGTTTTTGGGCAGCGGTGCCTGCCGGCGTGGCAGCGGGCCGCTTGCCCAAAAAGCAGGCAGACCCCCGGTTTTGCATTGTGCCAACTGTCCGGATTGTTTTGGCTGTGTTTTGCGGTGTTTTTGGCGACGCGGGCTCGGGGTTGCCCGTGCCATTTCGCCGGACGTTCGTGAAGGGCATCCATGCCCTTCACTCACTCGACGCCAGCTTCGCTCTCGGCATCCTGCCTCCGCTCGCTGCCAACGCCGGCTCCATGGCACCGGCAACCCCGAACTGGACCCTCGGCAGGCTGAGTCTCAAAAGTAGGACAGGCTTCAGCCTGTCATCCCGGCAGCGCGGCCGGGCGTTCCACGTATTCCGCGACGGCCGCAGTGATGTCGGCTCCGGTCGCTGTTTCCAGGCCCCGCCAGCCGGGGACGCCGTTGACTTCGAGAACTGCCACGCCACCATCGGGTGTCGGGATCAGGTCCACTCCCGCGATCTCGGTGCCCACGGCCGCGGCGGCCTTCCGGGCTACGCCCAGCCACTCGTCGGGAGGCGCGAACGTCTCGGCCTGGCCACCACAGGAGAGGTTGGTCCGCCATTCGCCCGGAGCCGCCCGCCGCCGCATGGCAAAGCCGTGGTCCCCCACCAAGAGGATGCGGGCATCCCAGCCCGGGTGCGGAATGAATTGCTGGATGTAGAAGACTCCGCCGCAGGATGCCGCAGACGTGGCGGATCGCGTGGCTGCCTCGACGTCGGCAGCGCTCCTTAGCCGCACCAGGCCCCGGCCGCGGGAGCCGAAGAGTGGCTTGAGCAGACAATCGCCTCCGAGGTCTTCCCAGGCGGTGAGGGCAGCTGATGCGTCTTGCACCACACAAGTGGCCGGCACGGCAAGCCCTGCCGCAGCGATGTGGCACAGCGCGAGATGCTTGTCGATCGCCACTTCCAGGGATCGCGGGCTGTTGATCACCCGGCAGCCATGGATGACAAGCCGGCTGAGCAAATTCATCCGAAAGATCACCTCGTGTAACCATTGCGTTGGCGACCTTCCCCCGGGCATGCCGCGGACCACGATGAGGTCGGCTTTGGCAACCGCTGCCGGTTGAATCGTCTCTCGGTCGCCAGCAGAGACGGCCAGACCCGCGGAAAGCTGCCGCCAAGGAGCAATCCCAACCGAGTGGCCACGGGCGGCGAGGGCGGCGGCCAAACGCGACGCATGCCAGCCTGTTGGCTCCCCGAGAATCACCACCCGTCGCGTGCTCACACACCAGCTCCAGCAATCTTCTCGGCAGGGCTCGTAAAGGATCGCTGCACGATCGCCGGCGCGAGGTTGCCGAAGCGATGGTGACAACCTGAGTCGACATTCACGAAGTCAATCATCGCCGGGGCAAAGAGCGCCGGATCGAGGGCATAAAAATCCCGACCTGCCCGTTCGAAGAGGTCGATAAACAGCGCTCCGTAGTCGGGCGACGCCTGGCTCACCGCCTGCGGGCCGATGGCCAGCAGACTCCCATCATCACCGGTCACTTCGACAACAACATGGCTCCCGTAAAGAATGGCATCGTTGGTGCGACCAATGGCGATCAGGTCTTTTTTGGGAACCGGTGCCAGTGGCGCCCGGCCGTGGCCGCGCCGAATGCGACGGAGATCAAAATGCAGCGAGTGCAGTTTGTGAAGCGCGGTTTCAAGCGACCGGGCGATCACCTGCAGCGTGCCTGCTGGGCTGGCGGTTCGGGCCACAAGCAGCACGAGTTTTTCCGGGGCCACGCCCGCCTCACGAGCCAGTTGGTGGCAGACCGGCTCCGGCGGCAGTGAAGGCGACTCGAGAAGTCCTACAGCCACCGGTGGCCGCTCCCGCATGCCGATCTCATCGAAGAGATCCTCACGGCCGATTGCCGCCCGGAGCGGACCGCTCGCCATGGCAAAATAGGTTTCGTGGCTCACCTTCCAGCCGGCATACTGGGCTGCCAGGCAGGCAGCCACCGGCTGCTCACTTGAGATGGCCACCACTGGCCACGGGCAATCAGGCCATTCATTTTCGAATGCGGCCCCATGTTCAAGGGTCACCTCAGCGCGGCCCGCCAGCGCGGCCCGTGCCATCGTGAGGCCCGCGTCAATACCCCCCGATTCCCGGATACCACAATCGACAACTCGCACCCCGCCAACACGGTGCAACGCGACACCGGCCTGCGCAGCACTGGCCAAGAGCGGTTCGACCGTGGCGAGGGCGGATTCATTGAGCAGCATGCGTGGTGTTCCCCGTGGCAGGTATGATGATCCTCCAATCATGCAATCGAACTCACGCAGCGACAACGCCCTGAGGGCGGTGATCGCAAAAATGGCCGCTGTACCCCCGAGGTCGCTGAGACGTGCCCAGTCTGACCGTTGAAAATTACGTCAAGACAATCTTCCAGATCAGTAGTGATCAGGAGGGCAGGCCCGCCAGTACAGGGCAGATCGCCGCCGCGTTGGACGTGCTGCCTGGCACGGTGACGAGCATGCTCAAGACCCTCGACGCCGCCCGTCTGGCTTCCCATAAGCCCTACGAGGGCGTCTCGCTAACGCGGGCCGGCCGCATGCTCGCCCTGCGGATGATTCGGCGGCATCGGCTGATCGAGTTGTTTCTCTTGCGCACCCTCGAAATGACATGGGATGAGGTGCACGACGAAGCGGAGCACATGGAACACGCCGTGAGCGATCTGCTCATCGACCGCATCGACACCTTTCTGGGACACCCGGATGTTGATCCGCATGGTGATCCGATTCCCCGCGGTGAGTCGATGACGATGCAGGCGGTCGATACCGAGGCGCGTTCGCTCGCCGAGGTTGCCGAGGGAGGTCGCTTTCGACTGGCTCGGGTGCTTGACCAGTCGTCGGAGTTTCTGCGTTATCTCACCGAGTCGGGATTGACCCTTGGCACCGAGGGGGAAGTGGAGCGGAATCCCGACGGGGCAGGACTGATGCGGATCAGGCTCGGCCAGCAGTCACTCGCCCTGGCGATCGACGCCGCTGGCAAGCTTGTCGTCACAGAGACGTGACACGCCGCTCCCACACGGCCGACTGACCGAGGCACTCATCGACTTCGATGCGAAGCGTACCGCGAATCGGCTGGCCCCGTGTGGCCATCGCCTGCAACAACTCACAGCCGATCCAGCGGGCGATCCATTCGGCCGTCGTGTTCGCCACCGGTAGGAGGAGACACTCGTCGGCGGGAAACACCCAGCGACGGTCCCCGAACCGTACCGTCACTTCGCCCCGCCCCGGGGCGACCTCGGCTGTTGTCACGTCGAGGAAGCGGTTTTGGGTGGGGAGGAGCATGCGGTGGTCAAGCCGGGTTGTGATTGCGGCAAGCTGGTCACGCAGGAGGATGAAGTCGATCACCATGCCATGGGCGTCCGGTTCACCCTCTACTTCAGCGGCGGCAGTCCAGTTGTGGCCGTGGACCGGCTCGCAGAGAGTGTCGGTGAGCGTGATGAAATGACCGGCGCAGAAGACATGCACGGCCTTCCGCATTCGGACAGCGTAGTGTTCGGTCATGGAACTGATCTCCGCAAGAGAATGTACACGGCCGCGGCGATGAGGTCGGCCGTGGTGCCGGGATTGATTCGCCGCGGCGCGCGGAGCGAATCATCGAAGGCGGCCTCGGCCGCAGGGCGGTCCATGGGATTGGTGGACAGCACGGCAGCGGCCTGGGCCGACACTGCCGCGGCGACGGAGGCGCCGTGCCGCCGCCGGATCAGTGAGTCGGGCGCGCGGGCCAGCTGCTTCAGGAAGGCATCAACGATCGCCTGTCGCCAGTCGTGCCGCGTCGCCAATGCAACGGACAGGTCATCGACTATTCTGCCGAGGCCGTTCGCATAGCCGTTTGCCCACAGCGCCGCGATCGCATCGCGGCCAGCAGCGAGCCGCATCGCCGTGAGAATGTCATCAGGGGGAGGGCCAGCGAGGTCATGTCGATGGGCTGTTCCCAGACCTCCCGGCCCAGCGTCGCCAATCGCCAGCCAGACTGCGGCGGCGTCGGTGGCGTCGAGTCTGGCAAGCCTGGCGGCCGTGGCAGTGGAGACCGAGGTGAGGCAGTCACCCTCAGCGACAGTGGCCCACGTGTCCGCCGGCACCGCCGCTAGCGGCGCGATCGCGAGGATCATGCCGAGATTGGCGTTGGAGCGAGTCACGCGGCGCGACTCCCGAACAGCCTCGAGGATCACGGCCCCAAGTGGCCGGCAAACGGCCTGCTGGAAAATCGGCCCAATCGTGATGGCCGCCGCCACGAAATCATCGTGGGTGAGGTCAGGAAAAGCGGCCGCGGGATGCACGTTACCCGGCTTCGCCGCCGCCGCCTCAAGGAGACAGGCCATCGTGGCCGCCCAGCCCGCGCCACCGCGGGGAAGCTCTGCCGGAACACGGTCTTGCCACTCCCGGCACGCCACGCGGAGCGCCAGGGCTGCGGCGGGAATATGTAAATCGTGTGTGACGGGCATCAGGCTCTCAGCCGCCGACGTGGGGAAAGGTACACTGTAACGAGCGGAGTCTACCGTACGGAACGTGGTGGGCCCGCGCATCACGGAGCCCATGCAGCCATGCCAGACAACGAATTAACAGTCTCCCCCGACGCCTTCATCAATCGGGAACTCAGCTGGCTGGAGTTCAATCTGCGCGTGCTGGAAGAAGCCGAAAACAAGGAGAATCCACTGCTCGAGCGGATGAAGTTTCTGGCTATATTCAGCTCCAATCTCGATGAGTTTTTCATGGTGCGGGTGTCGGGCATTCGTGAGCAGGCGTTTGGAGAAAGCGCCCCGCAAGACTACGCCGCCGACGGCATGTCGGCGATCGGCCAGCTGCGGGCGATCGCCGCCCGCACCCAGGAACTGGTGGCCCGGCAGTATCGCTGCCTCAAGGAGAGCATCGGCCCGGCGATGGCGGCCGAGGGTTTTGAGCTCCTGCGGCATGAGTCACTGTCGGCAGACCAACTTCAGCACGTTGATCGGTTTTTTCGCGAGCGGGCGCTGCCAATTCTCACCCCGATGGCCTGCGACCCGGCCCATCCCTCGCCCCGCTATCACAATCGCGGAGTCTATCTGGGCGTCATGCTCGAGCACGCGGAAGGGCTCGGGCCGAAGCAACTCTTCGCGGTGGTGCAGGTTCCGCAGGTGCTGCCCCGGGTCGTCGTGGTGCCCAGTTCGGATCCGGGCAAGACGTCGTTTCTGCTCTTGGAGGACATCGTGGCGGCCCGCCTCCCTGAACTCTTTGGTGGCTTCACCGTGAAGTCATGGACCGCCTTCCGGATCACCCGCGACAGCGATATGGAACTGCTCGAACAGGAGTCGGACGACATGCTCCGACTGATCGAGGAGCGCCTCAAGACCCGGCAACGTGGCCAGGCGGTACGGATCGAAATCGCTTCACGGGCCGACGAGGCCCTCGGCCGCATGATCGTCGACGACGAAGGGCTGCACGACGGCACGGAAGACGGCTACAGCGAGGTGTATCGCATTGATGGGCCACTCGATCTGACGGGGCTGTGGGAACTCTACAAGATGTCGGGCTTTGAGCGGCTCAAAGACAAGCCCTTTACGCCACGGGTGCCGGCGCCACTCGACCGTCGCGGCGGAGATATTTTCTCGGCCATCGCCCGGCAAGACATCCTCCTCCACCATCCGTACGAATCGTTCGATCCGGTGGTCGATTTCGTGACCACCGCCGCCAACGACCCGCGGGTGCTTGCCATCAAGCAGACGCTCTACCGCACCAGCGGCGATTCGCCGATCTCGCGAGCGCTGATGGCGGCAGCCGAGGCAGGCAAGCATGTGACGGCCCTGGTCGAACTGAAGGCTCGCTTTGATGAGGCAAACAACGTGAGTTGGGCGCGGCAACTCGAGCGGGCTGGCGTGCACGTGGTGTTTGGCTTTCTCGATCTCAAGACACACTGCAAGGTTTCGCTCGTGGTGCGGAATGAGGGCAGCGCACTGCGGCGCTATGTGCACCTCGGCACCGGCAATTACAATCCAGCTACTGCCACGCTCTACACCGATCTTGGGCTTTTCACTGCTGACGAGGCGATCGCCGAAGATGCTTCGGCCCTGTTCAACCTCCTGACGGGCTATTCCCAGGGCCATGTCTGGCGGAAGCTGATCGTGGCGCCGAACGACCTCCATCGCCGGACGATCGAACTGATCGACGAGCAGGCCTCACGGGCGCGGGAGGGACGGCCGGCGCGAATCTTCGCCAAGCTCAACTCGCTGGTCGACCACCGCGTGATCGAGGCGCTGTACCGAGCCAGTCAGGCGGGCGTGCCGATCGACATCGTTGCCCGCGGCATCTGCTGCCTGCGACCGGGCGTGCCGGGGCTCAGTGAGACGATCCGGGTGACAAGCATTGTCGATCGCTTTTTGGAGCACAGCCGGATCTATATTTTCGGTGAAGGGGAGGATGCGCAGGTGTTTCTCGCCAGTGCGGACTGGATGCCGAGAAACTTTTTCCGCCGGGTGGAGGTCATGTTTCCCGTGCTTGCCGCCGACCTGCGGGCCCGAGTTCTCGATGAGATCGTGCCGGTCTATCTGGCTGACAATACGCGGGCCCGGCGGCTCGACGCTGAGGGTGTTTTTCATCTGCCGCACCCGGGTCTGGGTGAGGAGCCCCACCGTTGCCAGGTTGAGTTTTTGCAGCAGGTGGCCCAGCAGCCTCAGGCGCCAGTGACGCTTCCGTCGGTCAACGGCATGGCCCAGCCGCCGCGGGGCCGTGGCCGCCGCCCGGCGTCCACCAGTCCAGGCCGCAGCGGCGCAAAGAGCCGTCGAAAATAGCCCGGCCGCCAGCCGCCTTCGGGGTGCTAAACTGAACGGTTTCAACCCCCGAGGAACAGTCCGGCGATGGTGGAGGATCATTATCAAACGCTCGGTGTGAGCCGCACGGCATCGGCCGAAGAAATTCGCAAGGCGTATCGCGATCTGGCTCGGAAAAACCATCCGGATCTCCACCCCGACGATGACGCGGCCAAGGAAAAGTTCAAGCAGGTACAGGCCGCCTTCGACGTGCTCAACGACCCCAGCAAGCGGGAGATGTATGACCGCTACGGCAGCTCCTTCGAGGGAGTGGGCGCGGGGGGACCGGGTGGAGGCTGGGGCGGTGGCGGCAGTTGGAGCGGGGGCGGCGGTGCCGGACCGTTTCCAGGAGGCGGTGGGGAGATCGACCTCGAAAGCCTGTTCGGCGGTGGCGCCGGCGGTTTTGGCGACCTCTTTGGCCGTGGTCGTGGGAGTCGCGGACGGCGGCGAACCGCCCAGATGCCCGGCGAAGACATCAGCGCGTCGATCAGCATCCCGTTTCGCATGTCGATCGACGGCGGCAAGACCGATGTGCGGATCGACCGCGGTGGCAAGATCGAGACGATCAGCGTGACGATCCCCCAGGGCCTTCCTGATGGAGCGCGGATGCGGCTCCGCGGGCAGGGGCTACCCGGATCGAGTGGTGGGCCGGCCGGCGACCTCATGCTGCAGGTGCAGGTGGAGCCCCATGCAGTGTTTCACCGTTCCGGCGACACACTGGAGGTAACGCTGCCCGTGTCCCTGTCCGAGGCGATCGAGGGGGCCAAGGTGGATGTGCCAACACCATGGGGCACGATCGCCCTGCGGATTCCACCGGGGACGTCGAGCGGCAAGAAGCTCCGGGCGGCGGGCATGGGCGTGCACCACGGTAATGACGCCAAGGGCGATCTGATCGCCGAAGTGCAGATCATGCTGCCGACAGGCGGAGCCGCAGACATCCGCGAGAAGCTGGTCGAGGCGGTGAAGGCGGCGGAGGCGGCCAGTCCGGAAAGCCCTCGGTCGCGGCTGCAGTGGTGATGGCGACCTCCGAAGATTTTCCGCGGGCGGCACGGCTCCTTCGCCCCGCGGAATTCGCGCGGGTGTATGCCGCAAGGCGGTCAGCGGCCAGTGGTCCTCTCGTGGTCTATGCCGCCGTGCGAACTGATCCCGACGGACGACCGCGGCTCGGGCTATCGGTGTCACGACGAATCGGCAACGCCGTGATCCGCAATCGCTGGAAGCGAACGCTGCGTGAGGCCTTTCGCCACGTGCAGGGGGATCTCGACCCGCAGTGCGACTACATCATCGTTGTTCGTTCCGGGCTGCCTGGGACGGGCCACGACAACGCAGTGCGGACGCAGCGGATGATTGTCGACCTGGCCGCACGAACTGCCAGTGGTGGAGGTCGCCAGCGATGAGATGGCAACAACCCCCGATACTCGTGAGGCTCGTCGGCCGCAGCCTTGACCGTCTGCTGGCAGCGGTGCTCATCGGCGGCGTGATCCTCTACAAGTTCACGCTCAGCCCGCTGCTTGGGCGGCACTGCCGGTTTGAGCCGACATGCAGCAGTTACTTTCGCGCCGCGGTGGAGAAAGATGGGGCCTTCCGCGGAGGCTGGCGGGGGCTGCGGCGGCTCTTCCGGTGCCATCCGTGGCACCCCGGTGGCTACGATCCGCCGTGATGGCGCCGGAGCCAGTCGAGCACGCCGGCATTCGCGCGGGGAAACAAGCTCGCTTCCAAGGCTGCGACACGACGCCATTCGAATGGGGCCCGAGGCACCTCCGTGGCGTCGGCTGGTTCGGCGACGAAAAAGAGAACATCGATCGGGCCCGTGGAGGATTCAGCCCGCACGGCATCGAGCCGGCGGCGGACCCGGATGGCCAGCCCAACTTCCTCGAGGCATTCACGGGCCGCAGCCGATTCCGGCTGCTCACCCGGCTCGACCTTGCCGCCGGGAAACTCATGGAGCCCGGGAGCGTCGACGGCGGCGACGCTCCGCCGGCCGACGAGCACACGACCGTCGGCCACGACGACAGCCACGGCAATCTGGGTCCGCACCATGCAGCGCGGCCCCGTCATGGGGAGTGTCATTCGGCAGGCTTTTGAATAAGGTCGAGGAGGCGGCCGGGCGAGCCCATGATGTTGTAGCCGGCATCGACGTGCATGATCTCGCCGGTGATGCCGAGCGAATCGCGGGAGAGCAGAAAGGCACCGGCGCGTCCCACCTCGTCGTGGGTGATGTTGCGGCCCATGGGTGACATGTGCTCGTACATGCCGAGCATCTCCTCGACCCCAGCACCGCGGCCGGCGAGTGTCCGCAATGGACCAGCACTGATGGCGTTGACCCGCACGCCGGATGGGCCCAGGTCAAAGGCCATGTATTTCACGCAAGTGTCGAGTGTGGCCTTGCAGACGCCCATGATGTTGTAGCCGGGCACGACCTTTTCGCCGCCGTAGTAGGTGAGGGTGAGGATCGAGGCATCCTTGGCGAGGATGTGGCGGGCCAGTCGCCCCACGGCCAGCAGGCTGTAGGCGCTGGTCTCCATGGCGATGCGGAAGCCCTCCCGGCTGCAGTTGGTGGTTTCACCTTTGAGGTCCTCCATCGGCGCGTAGGCGATGGAGTGGACAAGGAAGTCGATCGAGCCGAATTCGTCACGGGCCCGCGTGATCACGGCCGCAATCTGGTCGTCGTGTGAGACATCCATCGGCACGAGAAACTTCGCGTTTGGCTCCTGGTCGGTGAGCTGGGCGACCCGCCGCCGGTTTCGCTGCCGGGCGTCATCGGGCTTGTCGGGCAGATGGGAAAATCCAATCGCGCCTCCCTCGTCGAGGATGTGTTTGGCGATCGCCCAGGCGATCGAGTGGTCATTGGCGACGCCGAGCACGAGGCCCTTCATTCCGGCAAACCTGCCCATGAATCAAAATCTCCGCGGGAGTCGAAAGCGTGTGGAAAACCGTGCCCGAAAAAATCGCTGCTGGTGAGAGCGGGAATGTAGCCGGTGTGGCGAAAACCCTCAATGAGCGGCCCTTGCCGCTGGCGGTGGCCGCGGGTACAAAACATGGTCTCAGCCCCGTTAGCTCAATTGGTCAGAGCATCTGACTCTTAATCAGAGGGTTCTAGGTTCGAGTCCTAGACGGGGCACTGGATTTTTCGGGGAGAGAAACTTCGGCTGGAGCCTAATCGTAGGTCCAGCGGCAGTCATACACCGTTCCCGGTGTCGGGTTGATCAGCGACCAGCCGATCAATTGGCCGTACGGATGGTCGATTGTGTAGCGACTGCTGATCGGTTCGGCCTCATTCGGTCGCCCCTTCGGGTAGCGGAGCAACTCGTACGTGCGGTACGGATGGCTTTCTGGAAAAAGCATCCACACCGTGAGGAGATCGGTCTCGAGGTTGAGGAGGAGAGGCATCCTTCCCGGGGGTATGTCGGCAAAATGAAAAACCGCTCCGAGTTCGAGCGTGACCTGCTTGTCGATCGGATACTCAGAAAGATCGAACTCAAGTTCGTACTGGTTGCGGGCCACAGGCGACTCACTGGTTACTTCCGCCGTATTACTCGTCGTGTCATCTCGGAAAGGGATTCTTCGCACGACAAGCGGTGGCTGGTCGGGTGGTTGCCGATACTCGATGTCGATCAGCGGGAAGACCGTGTGGAAGATGAGTTTCCTCGGCCCTG
>JAQBZA010000069.1 GCA_027622795.1 Planctomycetota bacterium
GAACTGTGAAAGCAGTTACCCTCTGGAGCCACGACGAAAAGGGCGGCCACATGTTTGGCGTGATTGAGCGGAACGCGACTGAGAAGGAGTGAGATCAGGTGCTCTTACGGCCACTAATCGATAGACGAGCGGTCACTCGGCGGCACCGTGTCGACACGCTGATCCTTGTCGCGCTGTGCACACATTCTCTCGCGGGCAACGCCACACCGATGCCGCCGAAACCAAACATCATTTTGATAGTGGCCGATGACCTCGGTTTCGGTGATGTGGGGTGTTACAACAATGCGTCAAGAGTCCCGACGCCCAATCTCGACAGGCTTGCTCAGCAGGGCATGAAATTTACAGATGCGCACAGCCCAGCCACGGTGTGCACCCCAACGCGATACAGTCTGATGACCGGTCAGATGGCCTTCCGCGTTCCAAACGGCAGCACCGTATTTACGGGAGTCGGTGGCCCGTCTCTGCTTGCGCCGGAGCGAATCACACTCCCGGAAATGCTTCGTGAGAGTGGCTACGCCACGGCCTGCGTGGGCAAATGGCATATCGGCCTGACCTTTTTCGATCAGCACGACCGTCCTGTAAGGGGCAACGGTGTCGAGGCAGTGAAAGACGTCGATTTCTCACGCCAGATTGTTGGTGGCCCGCTTGATCATGGGTTTACCTATTTCTTTGGCACCGCCTGCTGTCCAACCACCGATTGGCTCTATGCATTCATCGATGGTGATCGAGTGCCGGTGCCACCCACCACGCGCCTCGATCGCTCGTCGTTGCCGCGGCATCCCTATGCGAACGATTGCCGGCTTGGTCTCATCGCCCCGGATTTTCCGATGGAAGAGGTGGACCTCGTTTTTCTGGAGAAGAGTCGGGAGTTTCTCGTTAATCATCAACAGACCAACCCACATCAGCCGTTCTTTCTGTTTCACTCGACCCAGGCTGTTCATCTGCCATCATTCCCTGCGACGGCGTTTCAGGGCACAACAGGATGTGGTCCACACGGTGACTTCATCCATCAGCTTGACCACATCGTGGGTCAACTGTTGGCCACCTGCGAAATGCTGGGGATCGCCGAGGAGACGCTCGTGATTTTTACGAGTGACAATGGCCCGGAGGTGACCAGTGTCATTCAGATGCGTGCTGACCATCATCACGACGGTGCCCGCCCGTGGCGCGGAGTGAAACGGGATTCATGGGAAGGCGGTCACCGAGTGCCACTTCTCATGCGTTGGCCAGGATGGGTGGCGGCGGGCAGCGTGAGCACTCAAACGGCCTGCCTCACTGACCTGATGGCAACGTTCGCTGAGATTCTGGGCGTCTCCCTGCCAGACAATGCTGCTGAAGACAGTTTCAGCCTTGTTCCTGCGATGCGCGGTCAGCATGACGTTGCACTTCGGCCGTATTTAATTACGCAGGCCTTTGGCGGTGAAAAAACGCTGTCAATTCGTCGCGGGTCATGGAAATACCTGGACCACCGTGGATCTGGAGGCAACCGCTACGACGATCCATCACCGATCGACCCAGGATATCGACCTGACAACTCACCGGCGGCGCTGTTTGATCTTGAGAAGGATCCCGGCGAACGGCGGAACCTGCTGTCCGAGCATCCCGAGATCGCTGGGGAGTTGAAAAAACTCCTTGAACAGTCGAAAAAAAGCGGGCGGAGCCGACCGAAGAACGCGATCATCGAAGATGGTGCTCGTCGGCCTGGGGTTACGGAGCCAGTGCGGCGTCTGCCTCCATGAGCACTGCATCACCCTCGATTCGAGCATGCCGGCCACCGGGTCCCCGGTCGAGCATCAATGGCCCCACTTGGCGATCAAAGTTGTAGAGCACAACCGTACCGTCGACAGGGTCAAGACGCCGCTTGGGCACGAATGGCCCCTCATACAGTCCACCACGTGCGAGGTGCACCTCGTCGATCATCCCGTCGAAGAATGAAGTGGGCCGGCCCTGACCATCCGTGTCGGCTCCGATGAAGAGCGGCAGCCGATTTGGCTTCCGCTGAGCTGCGGGATCGACCTCCGTGCGGCCCTTGGGCGTGCCGTCCAGATAGAGTGTCACCGCAGTGCCGTCATGGACCATCGCCACGTGATACCAACGGTCGGGCTCGAGAAGAATGTCAGGATGCACGGAGCGATAGCTGCCACCGAGAAAGACGCTGGCATCAGGTCTGCCACCGGAGACGAAAATGCCGTATTCACTGGTTTCCGTCTTGGCTAGGAGCCCGACCCGCTCACCGAATCGTCTCGCTCGCAGCCAGCATTCGAGCGTCAGAGGTCCGGAGGGGAGCGGAATCAGATCCGCGTCTACCCGCACGCAGTCGCCGTCGCCGTCGAGCACTAGTGCCCGGTTGACCGCCGCTGGTTCGTGGAGAGTGGCATCGAAAATGAGTGGTACATCGGCCGACACCTCCGGGATCGTGTAGCGGGTCGACGATGCCAGGAGGTCTTGGGCGAGGATAAGCCGCACCGGCTCGAATGATTCATCGAGGGTGCTGCTCCGGTATGCACCGCGGAGGCGAACGTCACGATTTGCCCCGGGGGCCAGCGTGCCGTGGGTGTGGTCGGGAAAAAACCGCCAGCGGTTGTCAGGGCTCTGTGGAGTCAGGGTGTAGTCGACTGGCCGAGTCGTCGGGTTTTCGAGTGTGACCGTGAAGTCACCTTCCACCCGACCATTGGTCACCGCGCCCGGAACGTGAACGCCTCCAGAGACTCGTAGCGGCTGTCTTGCCAAACGAACTGCTTCTTCCTGAAGCTGACCGGTGAGTTCCCGGACATCGAATGCCACACCCACAGGAAAGGCGGCCATGGCGACCTGCCGGGGCCGCACCGTGATGAGGTGATATTGGTGCAGATAACCGGCGGCCGGCACAGTCGACTCTTGAACGCCGCCCACCGTTGCAAGCGTGACATACTCGATGCCATCGGCCGGATCATACCGCATGCGGTGAATGTGGCCGGCGAAGACCGCTGTTACGTTTCCGGCCGCCACCAGCAGCGGATGCACGCGTGTCTGCCAATCATCCCCATAGCCGCCACCGAGCCAGCGTGGATGGTGAAGGAAAACGAACTGGTGATCGCACGTCGCCCCGCGGTCGAGAGCGGCCCGGAGGAAGTCGAGTTGCTCAGGGCTGATCTTTTGCAGGTTCGGGTCGGAGAAGTCCTTGGCCCCAGTTGCGGGATCACTCTCGTCAGAGTAGAGCACGATGAAGTTACAGTGCTTGTGCTGAAAGGAATACCACAGTGGACCAAAGTGCATCTCATAGTGGTCGTCGTGCTGGTGTTTCGGCCGGTCAGGGTCGTTGAGTGGCCGCCAATAGACATCGTGATTTCCGGCGACCGGAAACCATGGGCAGAGGAGGCGGTTCATGATCGCCTTGAATTCCCGCATCTGCGCCATCCACTCCTCAGTACGGTTGTAGCCGTTGATGAGGTCTCCGACGGTCATCACGAGATCAGGCTCGAGCAGGTTGACATCGCGGACTGCATCGGCCAACACATCGACACCCTCCGGCGGTCCGCCGGTGCGATCGCCGAAGACGGCGAATACGAAGGCGTCGGCCTCATCGGGGAGCGGCAGGCGGACGTCACTGGAGCGAGTGGTGAAGAAGCGGGGCCCGTCCGCCGGCTGCGTGGGGTGAGGATGACCATGGGGGTGGAGATGACGCCGGTGGGTTAGATGGGGTGCGTCAGGATCTGGGGCCGGCATGGTTTCGGCGGTAACCGCGTTTTCGATCGCCACTGGTGGCCGGCCGGCCGGAGTCGCCGGAGCCTCATCCGCACCGGGGGCCGGCAAGGCGCTGAGCACGGCTGCGAGCCCCAGCCCAGTGAGCCCGTTGCGAAAGCCCGCGACGCGGCCGAAATACCAAAGTACGTTAGCGTGTGTGAGGGTGTTCATGGTGATGCCTTGAGCGAGGACTGGAGCGAGGAAAGGAGACCGAGGTTGATTGATTGTCGAGAGGTTGAACATGCCGTTCCCAACCAATTGGCTGCGTCCAAGCCTGGGCCATTTGGTCCTTGAACGAGGGATCTTGCGGCGGGATCGATGCCGTGATAACGGCCCGCACGTAGAGTTCGTTTCCCGTCAGTTGGTACTGCGGTCGGAGCCCCTCCTCCGTAGCAAGCACCTTGCCGACGTCGGTCGAATAGGTGCGGCTTACACGGAGCGGCTTGCCAGATTTGTCAACGAGTGGCTTCCCCTCCTTGTCGAGGGTCGGCCGACTTTCCCCGTCGTGATCCTGGAGCGTGCCGATGAAGTGGGTCGTAAAGGTCGCCTCCCCCTGGGGTTCGATCTCGATGGTCAGCGTGTGATGATTGCGGTCGTGCTCAACATTCCGCAGCGTGACGCCTGAGGAGGCATAGCAGTCACCGGCACGGATGGCACGGATGATTGATTCCGGGGTGAGATGCGTTGCTCGTACCATGATCCATCCACGCCCCGGCCGTGCACCATTCGGCTTGTGATAGGAATGACTGTCATCCGTTGCGATCCCATACAGCGGTGCGGCGGAGAGGTGGCCGACGCGGATTGTGTTGGCGATGTCCCAGAGTCGATCAATGCTCGGTCGGTTTGTATCACCCTGCTGATTGACTCCCGGATGACCGTTGTAAACCTCGAAAAACCGTTCCCTTACGACCATCGCGAGGTCTTCAGCGGTGATCGCCCACCCGAAATTAGGGTGGTTGATGTGGGCGAGGATTTCACGGCCCGTGCGTTGCGCCTGCTCCTCCACGTTTTTGAGATTCGCGTTGATGGCCTCCTGCACGGTCTTGCCGCCCATGGGCTGAACGGCGGCGTCGAGGTTTGACGCGTTCATGTGGACAGGCACGCCCTCCGCCGTATCGCTGATCTCTTCGGCGTTGAGAAGCAGGAACCTGCCACGCTCTTCAACGAGGCAGCGGCATTCATCAAGCGGTTTGAGTCGGACCTCACGGTCATCGTCATGGCCACGCGTCTCGACCCACATGCCACCGAAGCGATTCAGATACTTTTCGAACACGGGACCACCGCCACGTTTGATGACCTCCGTGATTTTCTTCCACCTCTGACCGGTGGCGGTCACGTTGTGATCGGTGAGAGCGAGGAAGTGATACCCGTGGTCGCGGTACCATTCGGCAATCATTTCCGGAAAATCGTCGCCGTCGCTCCACAGGGAGTGGGTGTGGAGATTGCCCTTGAACCACTGTGGTTGGGGATTGGGCGGAATCCCATCGCCGGCGTTGGTCGCCGATGACAGGATGCAGAACACCGACATGACAAGGAGGAATCCAAACAAACGAATACTCATGTTTTGATGCTCACTTACTGGGTTCGAAACAAGATGTGGCCTCACCGTGCCGCAAGAAATCTTGCGTCCCAATCGAGAAACACTGGAAATTATTCGACTCCGCAGAATCCATTGAGTGGGGACAAAAGCGGAAAAACATGAGCGTACTGTTTTTCATTGGCGGAGACCTGGGATATACTTCTGGGAGCGGCCTCGCAGCCGTCAGTGCCGATGCGTGTGTGAGCGTTGTGAATCCCGTAGGGCATGCAGCCTGCCGATCAAAAACGCTGCCTGCGGACGAATGGATCGATCGGTGTTCCCTCCCGACTGCGAGCGGATTCCATGGCGGCCTGTAAATATCGGAGTGCCATCGGCTGTGGCGTCTCCTTGGCACTCTGGAGTGCCAAGGGTAGGGCAACGCTGACTGCGGTTGCCTGCATGGGGATTTTTTTGATTGCTGCCCCGCCTGGGGTGGCGGCCCCGCCTGCCTCACTGGGTGGCCCCCTTCACGAGGTGATCGATGTGATCGTTGGCGAGCAGGCTGTTGGTCCGCTCGCTGAACGCTGCAGTGATGCCGACTTTGTGCGGCGCATTCATCTCGACCTCGTTGGGGTCATCCCGACGGCGGCGACCGTGCGGTCGTTTCTCGCCGACTCCGCCGATGACAAGCGGGCACGGCTCATCGACACGTTGTTGGTGGATCAGGCCTTTGCACGGCACATGATGTTCGTTCTTGACGCGATGCTTCTGGAACGGATCTCGCCACCGGGGGAGTTGGCCGCTTCGTGGCGTGAGTATCTGTTTACGGCACTGGCGGATGACACGCCGCTTGATGAACTCGCCCGAGAGATGCTGGTCAGCGACGGAGAAGATCCGGCCACCCGTCCGGCGTCGGCATTCCTTGTGGCACGCAATGCCGAACCGGTGCAGCTCACCCGGGCGATTGGCCGGCTGTTTTTTGGACGCGATCTTCAATGTGCCCAGTGCCACGACCATCCGCTCGATGACGATATTCGGCAGGCGGAGCATCAGGGTCTGTTTGCCTTTGTCGCTCGGACGAGTCTCTTCAAGGGCAAGGACAACGTGCTCCGTGTCTCGGAGAAGGCCGATGGCGAAGTCAACTATGAGTCAGTTTTTACGAAGGAGGGTGAAAAGGGTGTGTGGCCGCAGCTGCCGGGTGGCCTCGCGCTCGTCGATGAACCGCGACCGGAGCCGGCGGTGGCCTACACCACGTCACCTTCGAAGACCTCGCACGGTGTGCCGACATTCAGCCGTCGAGCGGCCCTCGCCGCTCGCCTGGTCGACGATCACATGTTTCGGCGAAATCTGGCCAATCGCATCTGGGCGATCTTTTTTGGCCGGGGCCTTGTTCATCCACTCGACGGATTTGGTGCCGAAAATCCTTCGTCTCATCCGCGGTTGCTCGCCATGCTGGCCGACGCATTCCGTGATTATGAATTCCGCCTGCGGCCATTCGTCCGAGAGATCGTGCTCTCCGAGACCTATCAGCGAAGTGTCGATCCGCCGCAGCCTGATGCAGTTGATACCAAGGCACTCGATCATCTGATCGCACGGCTCGAGGCGGAGCGACAGACGCTCGACTCCGCGCGGGCGGACCTGGAAAGCACGGCCACCGATGCCGAAACCCGTTGGGAGACAATGGCCACGGAGGCCCACGCCGTGCATCTGGAGCGGCTTGCAGTTATTGCGGGGCGGGACAGTGCGAGTACCGCCTGCGCTGCAGCATCGGCGGCGGCCGCCAAGACCCGGGAGGCTTACGACGTCGCCGGTCAGATTTCGGAAGGTGTGTCCGCTGCAGCCGCACAGGCAGCGCGGGCCGTGACGGCTGTGCCGGGAGACGGGTCGCTTGAGTCGCTCGCGACAGTGCTCGCCGCGCAGGCCACGAAGCGGGCAGCAGCCGCTGAGGTGGCGGCCAAAGCCCACGCTGAGAAGGAGGCTGCGGCCAAGGCAGCCGCAGTGCTCCTGACGTCCGCCCGGGCGGACGTTGATGGTGTGACCGTGCGACTCAATGCCGAGGCATTGGGGGTTGCCGGACGTGAGGCAAGCGCGACCCGGGCTGCCGCGGCTGACGCGGCACACGAGATGCGGCGACTCGAGGATCGGCTCCAACTGGCCAGAGACATTCTACGCCATGCGGCCCTCATTGGCACTGATCATCTGGCTGCCGAGAACGCCTGGCAATCGATCCTCGACCGCTGGACCCGAGCCGGCCAGGTCGCCCCGCTCCGACCGCTTTCGCCGGAGCAACTGGCGCTGTCGGTGCAGCAGGCCACCGGCGCCTTGGCAGCCCGGCAGGCCAGTGCTGCTGCCGCCATCGACAAGGAACCTCCGGAGCAGCTTGCCAAGGCAAGTGGTGATGAGCGTTCCGAGATTCGGGCGATGAAGGTGGAGATGCGGATGCTCAAGGATGCCACGGGCCTCCTGCGCTCGGCTGCGGAGCTCTTCGGCGATGCCCTGACCGACGGTTTCCAGGCCAGCGTCAACCAGGCGCTTTACTTCGGCAACGCGGCCGACATCCAGGGGCAACTCACGCCGTCGGGCCACAATCTGGTGGCGACGCTGACCACGATCAGTGATGCGGGCGCGGTTGCTGACGAAGCCTATGTTGCCGTGCTTTCGCGGCCGCCCAGCGTCGAGGAGCAGGCCGACGTGGCAGTGTTCCTCGAGCCGCGGTCAGCAGATCGACCACAGGCTCTCTCCGAACTGGTGTGGGCCCTCGTGTCGAGCAATGAGTTTCGTTTCAACCATTGACTCACGATCCGTGTCCACGGTTCATCCCCAAGGATTTCCCCATGTCTCGCACCACGATTCCTGCCTGCCGTTCACTCGAGCACGTCGTTTCGCGGCGTTCGTTGCTGCACACCATGGGGGGCGTCATCGGACTCGGTGGCCTCAACGGTGCTGTCGGACCAGGCCTAGGACTGTGTGGCGGGCTCGCTGCCTCTCCCGCGATCGCCGAGGCCGTGAAGACCGGTGGCAAGCGGGTACTGGTGATCTTTCTGCACGGGGGCGTGAGCCAACTCGAGAGTTGGGATCCGAAGCCGGGCACGGATACCGGCGGCCCGTTCCGGGCGATTCCCACCAGTGTGCCGGGTGTTCACATCAGTGAGTTGCTTCCCCATACCGCCCGCCAGATGCATCGGCTCTCGATCATTCGCAGTCTCGACACGCGCAACGGTGACCACGGTCGCGGCCAGCGTGAGATGACAAGCGGCCGTGACCAGCCGGCTCCGCTCGACTATCCCCACCTTGGCGCTGTGGTGGCGAAGACGGCTACCCCCCCCGGCTTCTCACTCCCTGGGCACATCCTTGTGCGGGGCGGCGGCGGCGGCGCGGGGCCGGCTGCCTATCTCGGCCCGCGATACGCCGGTGTGGTGATGGACAACGGTGAGCCGCCGGCTCACACGGCGCGGCCCGAGAGCCTGACGATGGAGGCCGACCAGCGCCGCTCATTGTTGCGGGCCAAGGTGAATGACCGGTTCGCCGGCCGTCGCCGTACGGCCGAGACCGACGCCTACACGCAGTCCTATGAACAGGCCCTCGATCTTCTCACGCAGCGGCATGTGTTTGACGTGTCCCTCGAATCACAGCGGGATCAGGACCGCTACGGCCCCCACGAATTTGGCCGTCATTGCCTGCTCGCCAGACGGCTCCTCGAGCATGGCGTTCCATTCGTTCAGGTCAATCACTCCAACTACGACACCCACTACGAAAACTTCGATTTTCATATCGAGCAGCTGGGCGAATTCGATCATCCGTTTGCCACGCTCATGGAAGACCTTACGACCCGCGGGCTCCTTGAAGACACGCTCGTTTGCGTGATGAGTGAGTTTGGCCGCACGCCACGGATCAATGATCGTTATGGCCGCGATCATTGGGGCACGGCATGGAGCGTGGTGCTGGGAGGGGCCGGCATTCAGCCGGGGGCAATCATCGGCAGGACCAATGCCAACGGTACCGCCGTCGAAGACCGCAAGGTGGATCACGGCCATGTGTTCCACACGATCCTCCGGGCAATCGGGGTCAATTCAAGTGGAGACTTTGATGTTGCTGGCCGCAGCCACCCGATTGCCGACCCTGCCAAGGGGCCGATCGACGAACTGTTGACATGAGCACCCCGCCGACGATCGATCCGACAAAAATTCACGAAGTGCTTGCCCACAAGCACGGCCGGCCACTTATTTCTTGCTGCTGGGATCCGCAGGATCGCTACGTTTGCTTCGGGGCAGAAAATTCCAGTGCGGCGGGTTACGACGACCTGCTGTATCGTCTTTCTCTCGCCCCGGCGGAGGGTGCTGCCGCGGCAGTCCCCGTGCTTGGCTCACATGACAGCTGGGTGTGGGCGCTGGCGATTGCTCCCGATGGGGAAACGCTTGTGACGGGCGGGTATGACGGCCGGGTGAGTTGGTATCCGCTGGCGCACCCGGAGCCTCGGGCCAGCCGCACGCTTCATGCCCACGATGGTTGGGTGCGGGCGGTGCGGGTGAGCCCAGATGGCCGCGCGGTGGCGTCGTGCGGCAACGACCGTCTCGCGAGGGTGTGGAACATGGCCGATGGGAGCGAGGTGGCTCGGCTTACCGGCCACGAATCACACGTCTACAACATCGCCTGGCATCCCGACGGTTCAGCGGTTGTGTCGTGCGACCTCAAGGGGGTCATCAAGGAATGGGATGTGGCGACCGGCGCCTGTCGCCGTGATGTCGCGACGGCGGCCCAGCTGTGGGCGTATGACAAGCAATTTCGCGCCGACATCGGCGGTGCCCGGGCGATGGCGTTTCGATCTGATGGAAGCCAACTTGCCATCGGCGGCATCACGAAGGTCACCAACGCTTTTGCCGGCATTGGTCAACCGCTCGTTGTGGTTCTCGACTGGGCGAGCGGGGAGCCAAAGCTGATCGAGTCGAAGAACTCCGGGAATGGTGTGACCTGGGGCTTGGCCTGGCATCCGGCGGGCTTTTGGATCGGCCTGGCTGGCGGAGGCGGTGGCGGCTGGATCCGCTTCTTCAAGCCGGATGCCGCCGAGGATTTTCATGCCCTCAAGCTGCCAGCCAACGGCCGGGCGATGGCGGTCGCCCCCGACGCTACTCGCATCGCCGTTGGCCTCGCCGACGGCACGCTGCGGATCTACGCCCTGCACGCCTGAACAAGCAACGCGACTGCTTTAGTGCTGCAGGCGTTGAGGTTTTGGCGACGTCGTGTTCCCTGAGCGAGCGGCCGCCATTTCGAGGGGCGGACGGCCGAGGGCGTGGTAGAGGCGAAACTGTGCCGTGTTGTAATCGATGACGGCGTCGAGGTATTCGCTGCGGGCTTGCGCCAGCGCCTGGATCGGCTGGAGGACCTCGATCGGCCGCGTCGCCGGCACGGGCAGTCCAGCCGCCTCCCGGATCGTGAGGAAGTTGAGCTCGAGCGACCGGATCGCCTCCGGCACGGCCACTTCGCTCCGCGCCATCTGCCGCTTCGATGCCAGCCGTGCCTTCTCGGCTCGCACCACCTCAGATGCGATCGTGTCGGTGATTTTGCAGAACCGGAGATTGGCTTCCTTGCGTTCGGCCTCACGGCGGCCCCGCACGGCCGAGTCGGTGAAGCCGAGGTTGGCCGTCTCCCAGAAGAGGTTCACATCCGCGTCGCTGCGGGAGTTGAAATCACCAAAAAAGCCGTTGGTACCGCCGCCGAAGCCACCACCGGAATAGCGGAAGGCGAGGCTCGGAATGAACGGCCGCAGCCGTGCCTGCTGCAGGCGAACCAGCGTCTCCTCGACGAGCGCGCGGGCCTCGGCCAGTTCGGGCCGATTGCGAAGGCCCATCGTGATCAGCATGTCGATCGGCAGCTCTTCGTTGACAATCTCCAGCACGAGCTCCGCCGGCTCGACCGGCGCCACCAGGAGCGACGGGGCGAGCCGAGTGCGGCGGACGATTTCGGCCGAGGCCATCTCCAGTTCGCCCAGCGCCGCCTCCACGTCGGCCAGCCTTCGGTCTCGCT
>JAQBZA010000070.1 GCA_027622795.1 Planctomycetota bacterium
GATCCTGTGGCGGGGGGCTTTTATGAGGTAGATTTGAGACCATGAATTCAACGCATCCTGCCGTGGCCACTCCTTCCACCTCGAATCTGCGGATTCGGAGCTTGGAGCCGCTTGTGCCTCCCGCGCGGCTGATGGCCTTGCTGCCGCTCGACGAGGCGGCAGCGGCCACGATCGTGACCGGGCGGCAGGCGGTGGAGCAGGTGCTTGCCGGTGAGGATCCGCGGCTACTGGCCGTGGTCGGGCCCTGCTCGATCCACGATGTCGAGGCTGCCCGCGACTATGCCGCGCGGCTCAAGGCCTTGGCCGACCGCGTGGCCGACCGGCTGCTGGTGGTGATGCGGGTCTATTTCGAGAAGCCGCGGACGACGGTCGGCTGGAAGGGGCTCATAAACGATCCTCATCTTGATGACTCGTTCGATGTGGCCACTGGGCTGCGGATGGCCCGGGGGCTGCTCATTGAAGTGGCCCGCATGGGGCTGCCGACGGCGACCGAGTTTCTCGAGCCGATCACCCCGCAATACATCGCCGACACGATCGTGCTTGGCGCCATCGGCGCCCGCACCACGGAGAGCCCGACCCACCGGCAGATGGCCAGTGGCCTGTCGATGCCGGTCGGCTTCAAGAACTCCACCGACGGATCGCTGCAGGCGGCGATCGACGCCATGCAGGCCGCCCGTACCCCCCACAGTTTCCTTGGCATCGACAATGAAGGGGGCACGGCCGTTGTCTCGACCGCCGGCAACCCATGGGGCGTGCTCATGCTTCGCGGCGGCCGCAGCGGCTCCAACTACTCCGCCGAGGTGATGCACGACGCACGGCAGCGGCTCGAGGCGGCTGGCCTCGCGCCGCGGATCATCGTCGACTGCAGCCATGCCAACTCCGGCAAGGATCACCGCCGGCAATCGGTCGTGTGGCGGGATGTGCTCAAGCAGCGGGCGGCCGGTGACCGGTCGATCGTGGGCATGATGCTCGAGAGCAACATCAATCCTGGCAGTCAGCCGGTGCAGCGGGATCGGTCGCAGCTGGAATACGGCGTGTCGATCACCGATGGCTGCATCGGCTGGGGCGAGACCGAGCAGCTCCTGCTTGAAGCCCACGCCTGCCTCACAGCCACCGAGTAGGACAGGCTTCAACCGCCCTCCTTTTCGGACCGGCAGACACCTCGACTCGGTCCGGGTGGGTCGCTACGATCCGCGTCCCCTATTTGCGAAAGGATTCGCCATGCAGAGGTTTTTTCAGCTCGTCAGTGGCCTGGTTGTTGGTATCGCGACTGTGACGAGCTTTGCCCAGTTTGCCCCGCAGCCGGTGACCCAGCCGATGGCTCAACCAGTGGCCCAGCCGATCCCGCAGGCGATGACGTACGGCACGCCCGAAATCCAGACCGTCGTGATGGCGCGGCAGGCGCTCGACGAATTCTTCGGGCTGTCGATCGAGTCGATCCCGCCCAACATGCTCAACGACGCCTCCGGCGTGGCGATCTTCCCCAACATGATCAAGGGGGGCTTCATCCTCGGTGTGAACTACGGCAAGGGTGTGTTGCATGTCCGGAATCAGGATGGTTCATGGAGCCCACCAGTGATGGTGACGATGGGGGGCGGCAGCCTCGGCTTTCAGGCCGGCGTGCAGGCTGCCGACATCATCCTCGTGTTCAAGACACCGCGGAGTCTCAATGGCATCCTCAACGGCCAGAAGGTGACGCTTGGGGCCGATGCCTCGATCGCCGCCGGGCCAGTGGGTCGCCAGGCCAATGCCAGCACCGACGCCCGTCTTGGCGCTGAGATCTATTCGTACGCCCGCAGCCGTGGCCTGTTTCTCGGTGTGTCGCTCGGTGGCTCTGATGTGTCGATTGACAACAATGCCAACTCGATGTTGTATGGACGCTTCGGTGTGACGCCGGCGGATGTGTTTCAGAATCGCGGGCTGGCCATGCGGCCAGAGGTCGCACAATTGATCCAAGACCTCGATGTTCGCACACAGCGGCCGGTCGCTTCACCCGCAGGACAGGCCATGCCTGTACCTGGTCAGCCTGGAACACCTTCCCCGGCAGCCCCGTTCGTTCAGCCAGCCACCCCCGCAACCGTCCCCAGTGCGTCCGCAGTGCCACCGGCATCAACGCCGACCGCCCGCCTGTCGGCGGTGCCACCATCACAAGCGGCACCGCCTCTGGCCCCACTCGCACCGGTCCAACCGGCCGCGACGCCATCGCGATTGGCCAACCCACCACTGGTGCCGATCGTGCCGCGCTAACCTACGCGATGTTCACTTGGCAGTTGGACAGGGCCGAATCATAGATGGCGGCAATCATCTGCACGGTCGTGCGGCCGGCATACATACCAGTCTCCGGTTCACGATCTTCGCGAATCGCGTCAAGCAGATCGAGGGCCGCCCGTCGGCCCCACTTTGTACGTTCCGCGGCGCGGTCGATTTCTGGAAGTGGCGGATCATCGAGCCCGCCTGGACCGATTGGTTGCCAGGGAAACTCCTTGTCGACTCGCCACAGCGGAGCGGCCCGGAAGTAGCAGTGGGGCACGTGATCGGGACGAATGTGGATCGCCCCGGTAGTACCCACGACAGTCAGACCGAAGTTTGGCTGCTTGACGCCAGCCTCACGAATACTCCCGAAGTATCCGATCGGGCCATCTGCCAGGCCAAACATGGCAGCCATCGCATCGCCGGCGATGAGACCGATGCCCTCAGGGCCCTCGGCGAGATCGGCCTTCCCGATCGGTCGGCCGCCCTGAGTGATGGTTGCCTGGCACCACTTCGGCTCGCCCCCGAGGTCGGCCATCATGTCGAGGATGTGGCTACCGAGCACCCACAGATCCTCACCGCCACCTCGACGATCCTCCTTCCCTCGTCCGCGAAGTTCGAGCACGTCGCCGATCCGGCCCCCATCGATGAGGTCACGGGTGGTGAGATAGGCGGCACTGTGGCGGTTGACGAACGCCACCGAGAGTTTTGTGCCGGCCTTCCGACAGGCGGCGATCACGGCATCCGCCTCAGTCGGCGTGCGAACAAATGGCTTCTCCATGAAGATGCCCTTGGCCCCAGCCTCGGCAGCGGCGATTGCCATCTCGGCATGGCAATCAATGTGCCGCATGCAGACGGCCACAACGTCTGGTTTCATCTCAGCCAGCATTGTTCGCCAGTCGCGGAACCCTGCCGCCGCAGTGAGACCATGACGGGCGACCCCCTTCGCGAGCCCCTCGGCTGACTCGTCAGCCACCGCCACAACGTCCGCACCCGGTTGACCCCGCCAGAGTTCGTCGATCGCATGGCCCCAGTCACCGCGGCCAGTCCGACCGATGACTCCGACCCGCAGTGAGGTGGATTGCAAGAGTGGCATGAGGATCTCCTTGCTGACACAGAAACAGGAACACGAGTATGATCGTACTGTTTCACGCCCTCCGCCGCACCGGGGTAGGCACTGTCACAGCGGACCAACGCGGATGCATCGAATTGCAACGGGAGGAATGCACGGTCCTCTCATGGAGGAGCACGGTCATGACCTGACCAATCCTGTAATCGGGAACGGTGTTGATCGGGCGATGGCGATCGGCGTCGTGCTCAATCTTGGGTTTGTGATCGTGGAGGCCGTGTTTGGGGTGATCTCCGGGTCGCTGGCCCTCCTCGCCGATGCCGGCCACAACGCCAGCGACGTGCTTGGGTTGCTCCTTGCCTGGGGCGCCGACTATCTGGCTCGTCGTCCCCCGACCCGGAAATACACCTGGGGGCTGCGGCGTTCGACGATCTATGCAGCCTTCTTGAACGCCGTGCTGCTGCTGGTGGCCTGCGGGGGAATCCTGTGGGAGGCCTGGCATCGGTTCACCGATCCGCAGCCGGTGGCTGGGCCAACGATGATCGTTGTCGCGTTTATTGGCGTGGTCATCAACACGCTCACGGCAATCCTCTTCATCCGGGGCCATCACGATGCAAACATCCGCGGCGCCTTCCTCCACATGGCCGCCGATGCGGCGATCTCACTCGGCGTCGTGGTCGCGGGCATCATGATCCTGTTCACGGGGCTGGACTGGATTGATCCGGTGGTGAGCATCGCGATCATGCTGGTGATCGTGGTCGGCACCTGGGGCCTCTTCCGCGAGAGTGTGGATCTCGCGCTTGACGCCGTCCCGCGGGGCATCGACATCAACGCCCTCGAAGCGGCACTGTCCGACCTGCCCGGCGTGGTGTCGATACACGACCTTCACGTCTGGGGTGCAAGCACATCAGAGGCCTCCCTGACCGTGCATCTGGCGGTGACTACGGTTGCTGATCCCAAGAAGGTGTTGGCTGCGGCCAAGAACGTGCTTCGGAAGTCATTCCGAATCACCCATGTCACAATCCAGATTGAGGACGCTACGCCTCCGAATGGGGTGTCCGCGGAAGAGCCATATTGAACCCGATCCTTATCCGCGAACCGCGGCGCGGGCGATGCCGGCAAGCATGCGGGTGAATACGAGTTCGTGGAGCGGCCAGATCGCATACCAATAGGCCAGGCCACCGAGCCCTCGGGGATCAAACACGGCCGTTTGATGGATCGTCACGTCGCCGTCTCGGGGCACCACCTCAAACTCGAGCCAGCCGCGGCCCGGCATCTTCATTTCAGCGGCCAGCCGCAGCCGTCGCGGTCGGTCGCAGATCTCCACCTGCCAGCAGTCGAGCGTGTCACCGACCACGAGCCGATCGGGATCGCGTCGCCCCCGCGACATACCCGGCCCGCCGATGCAGCGATCCATCCAGCCTCGTAGCTGCCAGAGCCAGTCGCAGGCATACCAGCCATGGGGGCCACCGATCCGTTCGATCGCTGCAAAGGCCCGCTCCGGTGAGACCGACACGATCATCTGCCGATGATCAACCAGTCGCCCTCCCTCTGCCCGGCCGCCATACCGGTGTGGTAAATCCTCAGCATCAGCAAAGTCGGCCCAACGCTTGTCAGCAAACTCACGGTCTTCGTTGAGCCCGGCCTCACGGATCGCCGTCGGCAGGTTGCGGGGGCGAATTTCAAAATCGTGCAGCGCCGCATCGCTTGTCACCACCGTCGGGTTTTTGAGGCCGTCGATCAATTTGCGTCCTACCTTTGAATATTGCGGGGCGACCAGTTTCAGCCACAGGCTCGAGAGCCGGGGTGTGAGAACCGGCACGGGGATCATCAGCCGCTTCAAACCCCGCTGCCGAGCGTACTCGTGCATGATAGCGCCGTATGATTCTTTGTCCGGTCCACCGATCTCGAAGATCCGCGGCCCGGTCTCGGGGAGGCCAATCGCAGCGGCCAAGTAGCCCACGATGTCGGCGATGGCGATTGGCTGGGTTGGCGTGGCTACCCAGGCCGGGCAGATCATCACTGGCAGCCGCTCGACGAGCGTGCGGACCAGGTCGAACGAAAAGCTCCCCGCCCCGATGATGATTGACGCTCGAAACTCAATCACTTCCACGTGGCTGGCCCGGAGGATTGCCCCCACCTCGTGGCGGCTGCGGAGATGGGCGGAGAGCGTGTCGTCATCGGCGCCGAGGCCGCCAAGGTAAATGATTCTCCGCACGCCGGCCGCTTGGGTTGCCGCCCCAAACCGCTCCGCCGCCAGCCGGTCGGCCCGCTCGAAGTCGACGCCGCTCTCCATCGAATGGACGAGCCAGTAGGCCACGTCGATGTCGGCGCAGGCCCGAGCCAGATCGTCGGGATCGGTGGCGTCGCCCGCCATGATGGTCGTGGTCGGGCCGACCTTGCCGGCGAGCTTTTCTGGCCGCCGCGCGAGGCAGCGAATAGCATGCCCGCGGCGTTCGAGCTCCGGGAGCAGGCAGCGGCCCACGTAGCCTGTCGCGCCGGTAAGCAGAATCTGCATCGAGCACGCTCCAGCCGGTTGGGGCTCCCGCCGCCGACTGTTAAGGGTTGTCGACTTCGAACGCCCGCTCCATCAATTCCGGATTGCCTTCCTTGAGACCGTAGAGGAACCATCGCACCCGCTGCTCACTCGTGCCGTGGGTGAAGGCGTCGGGCACAACGTAGCCCTGCGACTGCTTCTGGATCCGGTCGTCGCCGATGGCGGCGGCGGCATTCACCGCCTCACGAATATCGTCCTCATCGACGATTCCCGCATAGCGGGCCACGTGGTGGGCCCACACGCCTGCCAGGAAGTCGGCCTGCAACTCCATCCGCACGGAGAGTTTGTTGTAGTCCTTCTCTGAGAGCCGGGGCCGCATCGACTGCACCTTGTTGCTGATACCGAGCAGATTTTGCACGTGATGGCCGATCTCATGAGCGATTACGTAGGCCTGCGCGAAATCGCCGGGCGCGCCGAACCGCCGCTTCAGTTCATCATAGAAGGCGAGGTCGATATAGACCTTCTTATCGAGCGGGCAATAGAAGGGGCCGGCGGCCGCGCTGGCCAAGCCACAGGCGCTTTGCACGCGGCCGGTGAAGAGGACGAGCGTCGGCGGCTGGAAGCGAGCCTGAAAGTGCTGCGGGAACAGCTTGCCCCACACATCTTCGTTGTCGGCCAAGACAACCGAGACAAACTGCTTCATCTCATCGTTGGCCTGCTGCTGCGGCGGGATGCGCTGCTGCTGCTGTGCCGGCGGGGCGGCGATCTTGGCCAACTGCTCAGGCGGTGCCCCCAGAAACATCATCACGATCATGATCAGGATCGTGAACAGTCCTCCACCCACCATCACCGGGCCGGCGATGGCGCGACGATCTTCGACATTCTTGCTCTGACGGCGGCCTTCCCAACGCATTGGCGAGTCTCACTCCATGGAAATGATTGTTGGCAGACGGCGAGTCTGATTCTTATCCGCTCAATGTAGCAGCCGGCTGGCACCCGTTCATCTTAATCGGGTAGAGGCCTACCCTTTGTTTCCGGCGCGAAGGCGAGTGCCACGATGCCGACGAGAAAAATCAATGACATCGACATTCCGGCGAATCGCCAATTTAAGGGAGCCGGGAACTCGGGCCCGCTGAAGACCCGGCTCGTGAGGAGGCCGAACACAACGGGACCGAAGGCAGCCACATAGCGGCCCACGTTGTAGCAGAAGCTTGTTCCAGTGCTGCGGAGATGCGTCGGGAAAATCTCAGGGAAATAAATTGCATACCCCGCGAAGAGCGAGAGTTGGAAAAACCCCATCACGATGATCATCCAAAAGTCAGAGGGAGAATTCAGTTTCCAAAAAACGAGCGCCGTTGATAGCATCGCAGCCGTAAATGCCATTAGAAACGTGGGCCGGCGGCCGATGGTCTGGGCAAGGAGGCCGAAGGCGTACATGCCGAGAAACGCTCCGACCTGCTGGCACAGCATTGTGATGCTTTGCCAGCGGGTCTGGCGGCTGCTGATCGTCGACTCCAGGCCCATCACCAACGATTCACCAGCGGGATCAAGCCCCGTCCGCTGGTCCTTGGGCGTCAGGTTTTTTTCCCAGGCATCGAGTTGATCGATGATCGCGATCTGGGCCGCATCTCCCGCCGCGTTTTGCCGCGCTTCGGCGAAGACTGCCTCGGCAATGCCACGACGAAAAACAACCCGTGTGAGGTCGCCGCTGAAAAACCCGATCCCCCAGAGGCCGACAACTCCTGGAATGGCGAGAAACAGCCCTACCAGCGCATTCCTCCGCCAGCGCGGATCTCGAAAGAGAGCCCGGTAACTTCCTGCCTCACGAGCCCCGGCCTCCTGCGTGACTGCCTGCCAGCGATCTGGTTCCTTCAGTCGACTGCGGATGACCAGTGCCAAGAGTGCGGGAAGGGCCCCAATCACGAACATGATTCGCCATGCGCTCACGCCCTGCGCTTCGAGAGGCGCCAGCCCCCAGCCAATGAAGGCAGCTGACACATTCCCGATGGCCGACAGAGCCTGCAGCAGACTGAGCGCTCTCGGGCGGGCGGAGTCGGGCATTACTTCCGCGACCAGCGCTACGCCGACAGCGAATTCGCCCCCCACCCCGAGGCCGGTGAGAAACCGGTACACGGCGAAGTCGTAGACGGTTTGTGACAGGGAACTCAAGCCCGTGCAGGCTGAATAGATGAGGATCGTGATTACCATTGTCTTGGCTCGTCCGATGCGATCGCCGAGGGCGCCGAAGACCAGGCCGCCGGTTGCCCATCCGAGGATGAAGATGCATGTTGCGTATCCACCCCATTCGGCGATGCGGGCATCTCCGGATGCCACGCCGAGGAGATCCCGCATGGCAGTCGGCCGCGCCAGCGTGAACAGTTGTTGATCGAGGCAGTCAAAAAGCCAGCCGAGGGCGGCAACAGTGAGAACAAACCAGTGGTAGCGGTTCATCTCCGCATACCAGGGGCCGGCGTTGGGCTTGGTCGAGTTCGATGCAAGGTGCGGCAGATCAGCCATGGTGATGTCCGTTTTAGGAAGAGGAGAGAGTCAAGCCACCGGTGCGAGTTTGCCGGTTCTTGCCGACTTGTAGCAGGCTTCGATGATTGCGACGGCCTTGCGGCCTTCATGGCCGTCGAGCAACGGTCGTGAGCCGGAGCGGATGGCCTCGATGAAGTCTGCGAAGTTGCGGGTGTGGCATGAATAGTTGATCGCCATCGGGTCGGCAGCACCGCCACTGGTTGAGCTCACGTCACCGAGTCGCGTCCTGGTGTTCTCGTCGGCTGGCTGCTCGGTGCGAAACTGCCAGGCGACGAGTTGTTCCTCAAGGATCTCGGCGGTGCCGTCGCGGCCGCCAAAGAGAAACCGCCGCATCTGGCCGGGGTAGAGGCTCGTGGCGGCCAGGAGCTGCCCGACGGCGCCGCTGCGGAATCGCAGCACGGCCACGCAGGTGTCTTCCACCTCCAGCCGCTCCGGGTCATGGGCCCGCACGGCGGTGATGGCCAGCACGCTCTCGACCGGGTTCTCTCTCGGGTCGAGGCCCGGAATCGTGGCCCCGCCGATCCATTGGAGCGCATCGACCCCGTGGATCGACTGGTTCATGAGGGCACCGCCGCCGTCGAGTGCCTTGGTGCCCTGCCAGCGGCCGGGGCCGTAATAGGCATCGTCGCGCCACCAGGGCACATAGCTGGCGGCCACGGCGAGTGGCCCGAAGCGGCCCGCCGCGGCCGCCTCGTGCACCGTTTGGATCACCGGATTGAAGCGTTGCGGAAAGATGGCGCCCAGCGTGATGCCAGCCTTGTCAGCCGCGGCGATCATCCGGTCGATCCGCTTGAGTGTGATCTCCAGCGGCTTCTCACAGATCACATGCACACCGCGGCGGGCGGCAATCAGGGCTGCGTCGAGGTGGGCCCCCGACGGAGTGGCGATCGTCACAAAATCGGGCTTGGCACGCCGGAGCATCTTCGCCGTGTCGTCATACCAGTCGCAGTCGAATTCGGTGGCGAAGGATCGCCCCTTCTCCTCGGTGCGACAGGTGGCGGCGACGAGCTCCACACCGGGAAGGTCGGCCAGGGCTCGGGCATGCATCTTTGCAATCGCCCCAATGCCAATGATCGCTGCTCGCATGGATGGTTCTCCTCGAATGCGGGAGAGTTTCACCGGCGGGCTTCGGTCAGACAAGCCTGTGGCGGTGGCGTGGGGTAAGATGCAGGAGATGGACGACAGCGGCCGATTGCCATTCCCCGACGCCCCCGGCCTCATCGCACGGCTCGCTGCAGCCGGCCGGCGGGTGGTGCTGGTATCGACAGGTGGTGGCTCGGAGGCGATCCCGCATCTGGTGGCAACACCAGGCGCCAGTGCGGTGGTACTCGAAGGGCTGGTACCCTACGCCCGGGCGTCGGTCGACGCCCTGCTCGGCGGCTCGCAGGAGACCTACTGCTCATCGCGGGCGGCGCGGCGGCTGGCGGTCGTCGGCTGGCAGCGGGCCTGCGACTACGGGGCGACACCCGAGCAGGCGGTCGGCGTGGCCGTGACCGCCAGCCTCAAGACGACCCAGCCCAAGCGGGGCGACCATCGCATCATCGTGGCGGTGCAGACGCTTGATGCTACGAGTGTTGCCCAACTTGTCCTCGAGAAGGAGGCCCGCTCTCGGGCCGACGAGGAGCGGGTGGCCGCAGCACTGCTCCTCGATCGAATCGCAGCGACCGCGACTGGTGACGACACGGCCCGCGTGGCCGGCCTGCGGCCGGGCGAGATCGTCGACATCGACGTGATGGCCGCGCCGGAATCGTGGCGGGATCTCTTCGCCGCCCGGCGGCGGGCCGTCTGCGTGCAGACCGCCTCGTTCAACGGCCCCACCGATCTCACGGCGGATGATGAGTCGCAGCCCACCGAAGGGCGGCTGATTTTTCCCGGTTCGTTCGATCCGCTCCACGAGGGGCATCTCCTGATGGCGCGGATTGCCGAGGAGATTGCCGAGCGGCCGGTCGACTACGAGCTTTCGATCACCAACGTCGACAAGCCGATGCTCGACTACGTGGCGATCCGCGGCCGGGCGTCCCAGTTTTCCGGGCAGCGGCTGTGGCTCACGCGGGCCGCGACGTTTCTGGAGAAGCTCGACGTGTTTCCGAAGAGCACGTTTGTGATGGGCGCCGACACGTATGTGCGGCTGGCTGATCCGCGATATTACGGCGGGTCGAATGCTGCGGCCGATCGGGCCGTGAAGCGGATTGCGAAAGAGGCGGCCGGCCTGATCGTGTTTGGGAGGGCCCGCAATGGTGAATTCGAGGATGCCGCGCAGGTGGACGTGCCGGCGGCCTTGAAGAAGGTCACCTACTTCGTGTCGCAGCGTGAATTTCGCTGCGACCTCTCCAGCACGCAGCTGCGGCAGGCCGCGCGGTAGCGAAGCGGATTCATGTGGAAAAACCGTCACAGGGGGCTCGGGGCTGCCCGTGCCACGTCGCCGGACGTTCGCTGCGGGCATCCTGCCCTTCGCTCTCTCGGATGCAGACGGCGCTCCGCAATCCTTGCCGCGCTTGTCTGCATACGCCGGCTCAGTGGCACGGGCAGCCCCGAGCCGGAGCGCCATACGTTGCCCGCCTGGAGGGCGGGCTTACGAGAGCGAACGGAGGTTCGCCAAG
>JAQBZA010000071.1 GCA_027622795.1 Planctomycetota bacterium
CGAGCCCGAGCCGACCGCCGCCAACCTCGCCGGCCTCCTGCCGAAGATCGCCGCTGCCAAAGCCCACGTCGGCTTCTTCCAGGATCCCGACGCCGATCGCCTCGCAATCGCCACGGCCGATGGTCGCTACATCGGCGAAGAGTGCACGCTCGCGATTGTGGTCGACCACGTGCTCGCGCAGACGCCCGGCCCGATCGTGATCAACTGTTCGACGAGCATGATGGCGGCGCGGATCGCGGCCCGGCATGGCGTGGCCTGCGAGATGGCGGCTGTCGGCGAGGCGAATGTGGTCGATCGGATGCTGGCCATCGGGGCCGTGCTCGGCGGCGAGGGCAATGGGGGCGTGATCGATCCCCGCGTGGGCCTCGTTCGCGACAGCTTCTCCGCGATGGCGCTGGTGCTCGACCGGATGTGCGCGGGCGATGTGATCACGCCGCTGGCAACGCTCGCCGATGCGTTGCCACAGCTCGTGATGACGAAGACGAAGATCGATCTCACGCCCGATCTCCGCGGGCCCGCGCTGGCGGCGGCGATCAACCGCATCGAGCGGGCCTTTCCCGACGCGACGGCGAGTCGGCTCGATGGCCTGCGGCTCGATTGGCAAGGCGGCTGGCTGCTCGTTCGCGGCAGCAACACCGAGCCGATTGTCCGCGTCGTGGCCGAGGCTATCGACGAAGCCACCGTCGACGACGCCATCGCCCGCGCGTCAGCGGCGCTGCTCTCGTAGTGCGGGTGTCGCCGCTTGAATGACCGCGGACAAGCGTCGGCCTGCGAATCGGTCGCCCCAGACAGGCTGATGCGGTATGATGCTGCTCAAGCAGTTCATGAGCACTCCGGAGAATCTGCATGGCGGAGTCCATTCAAAGTGATCTCGTCGTGGTAGCCAATCGGCTGCCGGTGCATCGGTCGAGCCCCACGGCTCAGTGGGAGACGAGCCCCGGCGGACTGGTCTCCGCGTTGATGCCGATCCTGCGTGAACACACCGGGATCTGGATCGGCTGGGCCGGCACGGCCGAGCCCGCCACCGAGCCTTTCCTGCACGACGGCCTCTCTGCCGTGCCGGTGCCGATCTCCACCGAAGAGGTTCGCGACTATTACGAGGGCTTTTCCAACAGCACCCTCTGGCCGCTCTACCACGACGCCTGCCAGACGCCGCAGTTTCATCGGCACTGGTGGCGGTCGTATGTCGCCGTCAATCGGCGATTCGCCGAGATGGCCGCCCGGCATGCGGCCGACCATGCCCGGGTGCTCGTGCAGGATTACCACCTGCAGCTGGTGCCCGGCATGCTGCGGGAGATGCGGCCCGATCTCCGCATCGGCTTCTTTCTCCACATCCCGTTTCCACCGCAGGAGCTCTTCGCCCAGCTTCCCTGGCGGCAGCGGATTCTCGAGGGTCTGCTCGGGGCCGATGTGGTCGGCTTCCAGACGAAAGTGGGAGCCCAAAACTTCGTCCGCCTCGTCAACCGCTTTACGCCCCACCGTGGCGTCGGCCATGCGATCACGGTCGATGGCCGCCATGTCGAGGCCCGCGAGTTTCCGATCTCGATCGACGTCGATCGGATCGAATCGCTGGCAGCCGATCCGGCGATCGCGGCCAAGGCCCGTGAGATTCGCGAGGAGGTGGGGGGCGGTCGCACGGTGCTGCTGGGAGTCGACCGCCTCGACTACACCAAGGGCATCGACAATCGGCTGCGGGCCTTCAGTGAGCTCCTCGCTTCCGGTCGCCATGATGTCGATGACATCGTGCTGATCCAGATCAGCGTGCCCTCCCGCGAGAGCGTCGATGAGTATGTCGAAATCCGCAACCGTGTGGAAAAGCTGGTGGGGCAGATCAACGGCGAGTTTGGTGAGGTGGGCGCAAGCCCGGTGCACTATCTCCGCCGCAACCTTCCGCTCGACGAGCTCGTGGCCCACTATCTGGCGGCTGATGTGATGCTCGTGACGCCGATCCGCGACGGCATGAATCTGGTGGCGAAGGAATACTGCGCCAGCCGGCTTGATGACTCCGGGGCGCTCGTGCTCTCAGAATTTACCGGGGCGGCAGCCGAACTCGACCGCGCGATTCTCGTGAATCCGCATGATGTCGACGGCATGGCGGCGGCCTTCGAGCAGGCGATCGTGATGCCCAAGGCGGAGCGAACGCGGCGGATGCGGAGCCTGCGGCAGCGGATTCGGCGGCGCACGGTCTATGACTGGGCGACAGATTTTCTCGGGGCCGTGGATCAGGCGGCTCCCTTGGCAACAGGAGGACCTCGTTGACTGGCACAAATGCCCCCGCCCCTTCGTGTCATGCCGCTCCCGACCCGCTGCAGCGGGCCATCGAAGCCATCGCCCGTACACCGGTCTTGCTGGTGGCCACCGACTACGACGGCACCCTCGCCCCGATCGTGGAGAATCCCGCCGACGCACGGCCCCTCCGCGAGGCGCTCGTCGCGGTGCGGCTGCTCGCCTCGCTGCCGGGCACCCATGTGGCCGTGATCTCGGGTCGATCGCTTTCCGACCTTGCCGAGCTGAGCGAACTCTCCGGGCCGGTGATGCTCGTCGGGTCGCACGGGAGCGAGTTTGATCAGGACTTCGTCCGCAATCTCTCCCCCGCCCAGATCGGGCTGCGGCAACGGGTGCTCGATGAGATGCACCGGATCGCCGAGACGGCCGCCGGCTTTCATGTGGAGCCCAAGCCGGCCTCGATCGCCTTTCACTATCGCAGTGCCGCTGCGGCGGCCGGTGATGCGGCGGTGGCCGAACTGCTCGCCGGGCCGGCGACCTGGGACGAGGTGCACGTGAAGCGGGGCAAGAAGGTGCTCGAACTGGCCGTCGTGCACACGTCGAAGGGGGATGCTGTCGACACGCTGCGGCACCGCGTGGGCGCCAGCGCCGTCATGTATCTCGGCGATGATGTGACCGACGAAGACGCCTTCGCCCGATTGCAGGGGCCCGATGTGGGCGTGAAGGTGGGCGGCGGCGACACGGCAGCGGTGTTTCGGATCTCCGATCCGGTGGAAGTGGCCCGACGGCTGGCGATGCTCGCCAACGCGCGGCAGGCCTGGCTGGCCGGCGCCGAGGCGGTGGCGATCGAACGGCATGCGCTCGTCTCCGATGGCCGCGTGATGGGGCTGGTGGCGCCGGGGGCCCGGCTGGTGTGGCTGTGTGTGCCGCGGATCGACGGCCCGGCGCTGTTTGCCGAGCTGCTCGGCGGCCCGGCGGCCGGTCACTTCACCGTTGAGCCCGCCGCGGCTGAGGCTGCGCCGACGCAAACCTACGACGGCCACTCCCTCGTGCTTCGCACATCATGGTCGCGGCTCTCCGTCACCGACTTTCTCGACTGCTCGGCGGGCCGCCCCACGCAACGGGCCGGCCGCACTGATTTTCTCCGCATCGTCGAGGGGCGTGGCGAGGTGAAGATCACGTTTGCGCCGCGGCTCGACTTCGGCCGCACCGCCACCCGGCTGGTGATCCGCGATGGTGGTCTCGAAATCGACGACACGATCGACCCGATCGTGCTTCGGGCGCCGGGCGTGGAATGGGAGATCCAGGAGGAAGGACCGCACCAGACGGCCATCGGGCGGATCACGCTCCGCGGGGAACCGCTGCGGCTGGAATTACGGTATGGCACCGGCTCGCTTCGCGAGCAGCAATCGATCCCGGTCGAGGAACGCTTTCGCCTCACGAAGGCCTACTGGGAATCATGGGCGGAGCGGCTCACGCTCCCCAACCGCGAGCCGCGGCTGGTGCGGCGGAGCGCCGTGGTGCTCAAGGGCCTCTGCTATGGCCCCACCGGCGGCATCGTGGCGGCGGCCACGACCAGCCTCCCGGAAGACTTTGGTGGCTGCCGCAACTGGGACTACCGCTACTGCTGGCTCCGCGATGCGGCGATGTCAGCGGCATCGCTCGTGAAGCTCGGCAGCTTTGCTGAGGCGATGGGCTTTCTCGATTGGATGCTCGGCGTGATCGACCGGGCCGCGGCGCCGGAGCGACTCATGCCGCTCTACACCGTGACCGGCCATGAGGTCGGCGCCGAGGCGGAGATCGGTCAGCTCGCCGGCTATGCCGGCAGCCGGCCGGTGCGGGTTGGCAACGCCGCCCGTGGTCAGGTGCAACTCGACGTGTTTGGGCCGATCGCCGAACTGATCTGGCAGCTGCTGCTCGCGGAGGCACCGATCTCATCGGAACACTGGCGGCTCGTCGACGCCACGGTGCGGGCCGTGGAGGCCCGCTGGCACGAGCCGGATCACGGCATCTGGGAGATCCGCAAGCCGCGGCGACATCATGTGCATTCGAAGGTGATGTGTTGGCTGACGGTCGATCGGGGCATCCGCATCTCGGAGCGGTTTCTCGACCGGCCCCGGCCCGAGTGGGAGGCGCTCCGCGAGCAGATCGCGGCCGACATCCTCACCCAGGGCTGGAACGAGTCGGCGGGCACCTTCACCGCCGCCTATGGCGACGACGATCTCGATGCGGCGACGCTCTGGGTGGGGCTGTCGGGGCTGCTTGAGTGCACCGACCCGCGGTTTCTCGGCACGATCGACGCGATCGAACGACAGCTGCGAGATGGCCCCACCGTCTATCGCTACGTCACCGACGACGGCCTGCCGGGCCGTGAAGGGGGCTTCTTCATCTGCGCCTCATGGCTGGTGGAGGCCTTTCATCGCGCCGGCCGCCGGGACGAGGCGGAAGAGCTCTTTGAGCAGCTGGTGGAGCTGGCGGGGAGCGAAGGGCTTTTGCCCGAGCAGTATGATCCCGGCCTCGAGCGGACGCTGGGCAACCACCCGCAGGCGTATTCCCACATCGGCCTGATCGAAAATGCCCTGCTGCTGGCTGCCAAAGACCGCCACTGATCTGACGTCGGCCTCACCCTGCGAATGCGGTCTGGTGCCTGGCAACTCAGAACACTGCCATGTACTGCGTCTGGATAGCCGTGCCTGTGAATCCAGCGCGGTAGGGGTAGAGAAAGTTTTGCGCTGGTGAGCTATCGATATACAGCGTTTCAAACGTGAGCCGGCTCTGGCGTGATTTGTTGAGATACCAGTTGAGACCGCCGCCATACTCAGCGGCTGACCCGTAGGCGCCGGTCAAGGCACTGGAACGAGCATAGATCTCATAGGTCCGGGGTACGAAACACCAGCCAAGGAACAGATTGCCCCCGTGGTCGAAGAGTCGCTGCCGATTAAAGTCGCCGCGCCCCTGGAACCCGTTCAGAAGCCGCCACGAATATTCGAAGAACGCCGACCAGCCACGGTACTTCCAGCCCACATCGACCGTCGCCAGGTTGTAGCGAAACTGTTCCAGCTGGGTGCCGGGGCCGAGGGCGTTCGGCTCCGCGATCGGCGTGCCGTCCGAAAGCCGCACCACCGTGTTTTCCGGATTCGCATAGGCTGCGATATCGCCAAGGAGTGGAGCCAGCGGAAACAGTGACACCGGCGTGCGAGCGTAGGTGCCGCTGGTACCGATACGCACTGCCGGCGTGCGGTGATGCTCCATGTCGGAATAGCCGAGTCCAAATGGGCCGAGCGGCTCCCACCACATGTTGCCGGCCCAGGCCATCGCCGTGGACTGCCGGAAGACCCCCGCGAAGCCGCCATCGATGCCGTTCCAGACGCCGGCCTGAAAGGAGAGCGACTTGTCGAGCACCGACCCCATGAAGAGCACACCGGGGCTGTAACTGGGGCGGAAGAACGTGTTGGCCATGCTGCGATCGACGCCCATCGGCCAGCGCGATGACATCAACCATTCCCGGGTGCCCGGCACCTGCGTCACGCCGCCACCAACCCGAATATCTTCCGTGATCGCAAAGCCGACAAAGCCGAGCGGCACGAAGTTGACAATCAGCCCCGCGTCGGTCGACCCGAAGAGCGCGATATTCCAGAGCACCCGTTCGCTGCCGACGAAGCCCTGCGACTGGAGATAGACACGGTTGAGGTTGAAAACATTCTCATTCTTGATTGGCCTCGTGATCCCAATCGAGTCGGTCCACTCGGTCGTATCTCGGGCCAACTCGAGCCAGCGGGCCTGCAGATATCCTTCGAGGGCAAAGGAAAAGGGGAATGGCGCCTGCGATTGCTTGGAGGAATAGAGGAGCAGGCCCTTGGGCGGCGCGACGTCGGTGGCGGGGAAATACATCGGCCGGGGAACGCCCGCCATGCGGGCAGCGACCGCCTTCTCCACCGCCTCATCGACCCGTTGCTGAAACAGGATTTCGCCGGCGTCTTCGTGCTCGGCAAAAACCGGGCTCACTCCGTCGACGACAGTGTTTTCACCGTCGTCTGCCGGTATCGCCGCCTGCCGCTCGTCGGCCGGCAGGGCCAATTCTTCCTCGCTCCCCGAAGACTGCGTGCCTACCGCAAACGGCTAAGCCGTGGCGGCCGCCATCCAGCCGACGGTGAGCACGGCAACGAGAAGGATCGCTCTCATGATGCGGTTGATGCGGCTGGCCGACGGGGCTTCACTGCCGGATCAGCACGCTCGATCCGGGCCCGAGGATGTCGATCAGCTCGGCCAGGTCGCGGGCTGAGATAATGAGGCTCGCCTCAGGAGCCTCATCGCTCATGGCGAGCGGGTCGTCGGAGGCCTCGATGCGGAGCCCGTCGCTCAGCACGATCGACGGACCGGCTGAGCCACTCTGCTCCAGGTAAGAGACCTGCGCCGCCACCGCGGTGGCCTGCCGAGCAGCCTCGCGACGAACCTCTGCGACAGCCAGCGATGCTCCGACGCGTTCCTGCACACGACGGCCGATCACGACCGGAAAACTCCCTGCATAGTTGCCGCCGAGTTGCAGGCTCAGCCGTCGCCGCGACACGCTCACTACGGCGTCGAACGGTCCACGAACCATTTTCAGCGCCTCTCCGGGCAGCAGGCTGGCCGCGTCGTCGACGCCATTGATCTTGCCGAGCAACTGCCACGGCACCCCAACCGTCATGGCAATCGACTGCAGGTTTTCCCCCGGAGCAACGATGTGCGGCGGCAGGAGAAGGTCTTCCTGAGAATAGATCACTGTGCCGGCCAGTTGGCCGAGGAGGTCCTCAAGCCGCTGGCTCTCTTCGAGGCCCAGAGTTGGATCGTCATACCAAGCTGAGAGCACCGCCAACGCCTCGGCGTAGCGACCACTGGTTAACTTGTCGTGAGCGTCGGACCAGGCCGATGCAAAGGCCGACGGCTGACCACCCACCGCCAGCGGTGCGGGCGGAAGGCTGGGCTGTCCATCAGCCATTGAGGCTGGTGTCAAAGGCTGCCCCGGCACGGCTTCGGGATCGAGAGTGGTCGTGGCAACCGCCACTGGCGGCAGTGCTGGCATCTGGCCGGCCACAGTTGGGCCGTCGGATTCGGCCGACGCGGCTGTTGCTCCTGCCACCCCGGCGGTCGGCGCGGCAGCCATGGCTGCTGCGGCCGCAGGCGGAGCAGAGGGGAAAGGGGGGGGGACCACCGGAACTGTCTGACTCGGTACGTCGCCCGCCGCTGGAGGCGGCGCCGAGATGGCGTTGAGATAGGTCGGTTCGGGGTTGCTGACCACGGCTGGCGGCGCCGCCGCAGGCATGTCAACGACTGGCGCTGAGAGTCCATCGGCGGCGGCAAAGGCCGGGGCCTCTTCCGGGATGCTATCGCCCTTCCCCTGCTGCACGACGGTGTAGGCACCGTAGAGAATCATCCCGAGGAGCCCGAGCACCAGCATGGGCTTGAGGGCCTCCAAGGAACTGCTGGCTGGCTCAGGACGGCGACGACGAGGTTTTGCTCGGCTCGGCATTGGGGCTCAGCCTTCCCGGAAACGTGAAATGCGGGTCCGCAAAAAACGAGGTCGGGACTGTAGGAAGCGAGCCGGATGGCCGCCAGACCGCTTGTTGAGCCAGCCCCGGTTCCAATCCCGGGCGTGGACCGGGGGATTCTGGGCAAACTATGTTGCCCTCCGGGCCCCTCAGCCTCGCCCCGCGAGGGAGGCTCGATTTCGTTTTTTGCCCTGTCGTCGCGTATAGTCGTCGCAGTGATTTTTCAGGAGTGAGTCCCGAAGGAGCGCGGAATTCGGGAGTGAGGTTGAATTCATGCGTTCACGAGATGTGGACCAGGCCCGCGTGCGAGATGTTGTCGGGATCGTGCTGGCCGGTGGCCGCGGCACGCGGCTCGATCCGCTCACCCGCGACCGCGCCAAACCTGCCGTGCCGTTCGGCGGCAGTTACCGGATCATCGATTTCGCCCTCTCCAACTGTCTCAATAGTGGTCTGCGGCGACTGTTGGTGCTTACGCAATACAAGGCGATCAGTCTCGACCGCCACATCCATACCGGCTGGAACCGCTTCTTCTGCCGCGACCTCGGCGAGTTTCTCGACATCCTGCCGCCGCAGCAGCGGGTCGACGACAACTGGTATCTTGGCACCGCCGACGCCGTCTATCAAAACATCTACTCGCTGGAGATGGCCCAGCCGCGACTGGTGGTCGTGCTCGCCGGCGACCACATCTACAAGATGAATTACCAGTCACTGATCGACGCCCACGAGCAGAGCGGCGCCGATGTGACGGTCGGGGCACTGCCGGTGTCGCGGGCGGAGGCGCGGGAGTTTGGCACGATGGAGGTCGACGCCGCCAACCGTGTTCGGGCGTTCCGTGAAAAAGTGGCCAACCCGCCGCCGATGCCGGGCCATCCGGACATGTGTCTGGCGTCGATGGGCATCTACTGCTTCTCCACGCAGTTTCTCCTCGAGCGGCTCAAGGCCGACGCGAGTGATCGGGGGAGCCGCCACGACTTCGGCCACAACATTATCCCGTCGCTTATCGATACCCACGATGTGCTCGCCTTTCCGTTTCGTGATGAGAATCGCAAGCGGGATGCCTACTGGCGGGACGTCGGCACGCTCGACGCCTACTACGACGCCAACATGGATCTCGTCGAGGTCGACCCACAACTCAACATGTATGACGAGCAGTGGCCGATTCGCACCCAGTATCCGGCCTATCCGCCCCCCAAATTTGTCTTCTCCGAGTCGGGGCCCGAGGGCCGCCGCGGCGAGGCGACCGATAGCATCGTCTGCCCCGGGGCGATTCTCTCTGGTGGGCGGGCGCGACGGGCGATCATCGGACCGGGAGTGCGGGTCAACAGCTACGCCCGGGTCGAGGAAAGCATCGTGTTTGAAGGCGTCGACATCGGCCGCCATGCCCACATCCGACGGGCGATCATCGACAAGGGGGTGAGGATCCCCGCCGGCATCCAGATCGGCTTCGACGCCGAGGAAGACCGCGCCCGTGGGTTGACGGTTTCCGCCGGTGGCGTCACGCTCGTTCCGAAAGGTCACTGCTTCGCCGCCGAGCCGGTCGTCGCCCATCCGGCCCATGCCGATTCGTTGGAGGCGATTGCCGCCCGTTGAATGGCCGGCCGCAGGCATCATGCCCAAACGCAACCTCCTCATTCTGTTTGTCGCCCTCGTCGCCGGCCTCCTCTCGTGGATGGCCCGCGATCACGGAGGGCATGCCCGTCGCTTTGCGGAGGTGATGGCCGCCATCGAGCAGCGGTATGTGGAGCCGGTCGACAGCGACCAGCTGTTTGCGGCGGCGATGAACGGTGTGTTTGCCACGCTCGACGAGCATTCGGGCTTCCTGGCCAACGCGGAGCAGGACAAGCTCAACGCCGTGCTCGATCAGGAGTTTGGTGGCGTCGGCCTGCAACTCGCGATTGCCGACGGCCGAGTGGTCGTGCAGGCGCCGATTCCGCACACGCCCGCCTGGCGGGCCGGCATCGCCGCCGGTGACGTGATCGAATCGGTCGATGGCCGGCCCACGGCTGGGCTGTCACTCGACGACGTGGTGGCCGATCTGCGGGGCACACCCGGTACGATCGTCGTGGTCGGTCTGGCGACGCCGGCGGCCGACACGCTGCCCACCCTCGACCCGACTGCTCCTGCTCCCCCTGCGACGCGGCGGTCGTTGTCGCTCACTCGTGAGCCGGTAGCGATCGAGAGCGTGCGGGGCGACCGCCGGCTCCCCGACGGCTCGTGGAACTGGTGGATCGAGGGCGAGCCGGCGGTGGCGCTGATCCGGATCATGACCTTTGGTGAACGGACCGCCGACGAGGTGCGGGCTGCGGTCGAGGCCGTGGCAACCCGATGCGCTGCCGATGACGTGCAGGGCGTGGTGATCGACCTGCGGGGCAATGCCGGCGGCCTCCTCAATGCGGCCGTGGATGTGTGTGATCTTTTTATCGACGAAGGCGTGATCGTCTCGACGCGGGCTGCCGACGGCGTGATTGTGCCACGGCAGGCCACGCCGGGGGTCTTGCTCGCTGACGTGCCGCTGGTGGTACTCATCGATGGGCTCACGGCGAGTGCAGCAGAGATCGCTGCGGCCTGCCTGCAGGATAGTGGCCGGGCGACGATCGTTGGCAGCCGGTCGTATGGAAAGGGTACGGTGCAGTCGCTGCTGCCGCTCTCCGACGGCTCGGCCACGCTCAAGCTCACCACTGCCGAATACCTGCGGCCCAGCCTGAGCCCGATTCATCGGGATGCGAATGACGATGCCGCGGCGACCTGGGGCGTGCAGCCGTTTGCCGACCATGAGCTCACTCCCACCCGCCAGCAGGCTGAGGCGGTGGCGGCCTGGCGGCAGGCCCGAGATGCCAGGGTGTTTCCCGATGATCGGCCGCCCTGTTGTGGGTCGCCAAGCCGCGCCGCGATGCAGCTGCCGGCAGTCATGCCCGTGCCACTGCAGCCAGCCGGCAAGCTGCCCCGCGATGCCGATACGGTTCTTGCCCGCGGCCTCGCCGTGCTCGGCGAGTAGGACATGGTTCATCGTGCGAACCCGGTCCTACCCCACCTCCGCCGCGAGGAAAAAACTTCCAGCCGCGCACACCATTCCGTCGGGG
>JAQBZA010000072.1 GCA_027622795.1 Planctomycetota bacterium
GAACAGAACCCACGCCCCCGAATGTGGCCCCGCCTGAAGATTCTTCAAGCGTCACGCGGATGAACATCGAGGAATTGAGGGCATCCCGGGCCAATCCGGGAGGGCTCCCCAAGGATCAAGCCAAGGCGGCAGGATCGTCGCGAGAGGCGGCTGCCGAGGCCTTGAAGAAGCTGTTCGGGAACCGTTGATCCGATGGTGACGACTGTACGTCTTGAGCGGTCCGTAAAGTTGAGTAAGGCGGCAGAAATTGCCTGACTGTCCGACTCTTCGCAGCCGGCATGGGGGATACTTTCGACAGAGTCTCTCAATGGACTCCAGCAGTATTTCCACCCCCGTCTCAGGAATCTCCCATGTCCGTCACCGCTTGCCCCCACTCCCCTGCCCGTCGCGCTGCCAGCAAGGCCCCCAGGAGCCTGCGTCGTCGCCATATCGATCCCACAACCTGTGAGCGGGACTATGGCCCGGAAGAGCTTGAATTCATGCAGGCCATCGAGGCTTACAAGCGGTCGAGCGGCCGCATGTTCCCAACATGCAGTGAAATTCTCGAAGTGGTGCGATCCTTGGGATACATCCGCGTCTCTCTCTGACCGCATCGGGGTAGGACGGGGAGGATCAGGAGTTTGGGGCAGGCAGCCGGGCTTGTTCCAAAGGACGGTCCTTGGCTACGGTCCGCCGTTGATGGAAGCAGCGACTGGCGTGAAGCATGGTGTTCTCCTGCGGCCCCTGTGGTGTGGTCTCTGGGCCGCAGCGCTCGCATGGATTTCCGGCTGCGGGGGTTTGGTTCGCAACGATAACGCCGAGGGGGTAAAGCTGTATCAGCAGGGAAACTATCTCGGGGCGGTGAACTGTTTTCAGGCAGCGCTTGCCCAGCAGCCTGGCAATCCAGACTGCTTCTACAACCTCGGAGCGACCTACCATCAGCAGTCCAAGCTGTTTCGGCAGCCCGCTGACTTGCAGACCGCCGAACAGTATTACCACCTTTGTCTCACTCGCAATCCTGATCATGTGGCTTGCCAGCGGGCCTTGGCAGTCTTGCTCGTGGAAGAGAATCGCCGTGACGAGGCGATCACCCAGCTTCAGGCATGGGCGGTGCGGCAGCCAACCAGTGCGGCGCCACAGATTGAATTGGCTCGACTGTGCCAAGAGCAGGGAGATCTTCCCACGGCCGAGAATCATCTGGTCAGCGCCTTGGCGATCGATCCGAATAACACTCGAGCGCTCGTGGCACTTGGCAGCCTGTACGAGGCCACCGGAGAAACATCGCAGGCTCTCGTTAACTATTCGCGGGCCCTGTCGATCGATCCCCAGCAGCCGGTCGTGTCGGCGCGGCTGGCCAGTCTCAGCGCCGAACTCTCCACTGCACGGATGGCGGCACTGCCTGTCACACCAGTTTCGACGCCCCCGTTTTCGGTGCAGCCGGTGGCGGCTCAGCCCCCGTTCGCGTCAGGGAGCGTGGCCCGTTGACCATGTGCGAACGGGCTTCTATTCTCCCTCCAAATGCGTGATTTTCGGAGGCATCGCTGAAGTGAGGCCTCCAGCTCGCATCCGAGCAGGAGAACGGCCGTGACCGAGCGACCAGACGGATCGGAAGCAGACAGGGTATTCAATTTCTCGGCGGGCCCGGCCGTGCTTCCTCTTTCCGTGCTCGAGCAGGCGCGTGACGAAATGCTGTCGCTCCCCGGAGTGGGGATGTCGGTGCTGGAGATCAGCCACCGGAGTTTGGCTTTTGACCAGATTCTTGAAGACACGCTCGCCGATCTGCGACAACTGCTGGGGATTGGCACTGACCACGAACTGGTCTTCCTCCAAGGGGGCGCAAGTCTGCAGTTTTCCATGGTGCCGATGAACCTGCTTCGTGGGCAGTCGTCCCCGGCTGACTACATTCTTTCTGGCACCTGGGGTGCCACAGCCGTGAAGGAGGCGCGTCGTGAAGGGGCCGTCCATGTGGCGTGGACTGGAGAGAACAGCCGCTATGACCAGTTGCCGGCTCCCGGCGACATCCAACGCTCCCCCGATGCCGCTTATGTGCATATCACCAGTAATGAGACGATCCAGGGCGTGCAGTGGCAGCGGGAACCCGACGTCGGGGCGGCTCCGCTGATCTGTGATTGCTCGAGCGATTTTCTTTCCCGGCCGATCGACGTGGCGAAGTATGGGCTGATTTACGCCTGCGCCCAGAAGAATGCGGGCATCGCCGGGGTCACCGTGGTCATTATTCGAAAGGATCTTCTGGAACGGAGCCGCGATGATTTGCCCGCAATGCTCGACTATCGCACGTTTGTAAAAAATGGGTCACGGCCCAACACGCCACCGGTGTTTGCCATCTACATGCTCGGTCTTGTGTGCCGCTGGGTGCGGGACACGATGGGTGGGCTGACAGCGATGGCCGACCACAACACGGCCAAGGCAGCGATTCTCTACGACGTCATTGACAGTTCGGGGGGCTTCTATGGTGGTCATGCGCACCCAGCCTGTCGCTCCAAGATGAATGTCACGTTTCGCCTCCCGAGTGAAGAGCTTGAGAAAGCGTTTGTGCAGGGGGCAGCCCGCCACGGGCTCGCCGACTTGAAGGGCCATCGTTCCGTGGGTGGGATCCGGGCGAGTATCTACAATGCCATGCCGACGGCGGGTGTCGAGGCACTGCGAGACTACATGCTCGACTTTCAGCGGTCTCAGGCCTGATCCAGTGCCCGGTCGACAAAAACAGACTTTCTTGCGGAAGGAACCGACATGCCATCCATCATCGTGCTTGATTCCCTGAGTCCTGACGGGCTCGCCCTACTCGATAAGGCGGCAGCACACGGGATCACCTACGAAGTATCCACCGGGCTCTCCGGCGCCGCGCTTCGCGATGCGCTGGCCGCTCACGACGGGGCCATCTGTCGCAGTGGCGTGAAGATCACGGCCGACGCTTTGGCCGGCAACACCCGGCTCCGGGCTATCGTGCGGGCCGGGGTTGGCACCGACAACATCGACAAGGATGCCGCGACCCGCCAGGGAATCGTGGTGATGAACACGCCTGCTGGCAATACTGTGAGCACGGCTGAGCACGCCTTTGCGCTCATTCTGGCCCTGTCTCGGAATGTAGCTGCGGCTGATGCCAGCCTCCGTGGGCATCGGTGGGATCGGGGAAAGTTTATGGGTGTCCAACTCGCCGGCAAGACGCTTGGCATCGTGGGGCTCGGCCGCATCGGTCAGGCCGTCGCGGAGCGGGCCCGTGCGTTTGATATGCGGGTGGTCGGCTACGACCCATTTCTCTCTCCCGAGCGGGCGGCCGACCTCGGGATTGAATTGATGCCGAAGGTTGCCGACATGCTGCCTGTGGTTGATTATCTCACTGTCCATACGCCGCTTACCGATGAGACACGGCACCTGATCGGCAAGGCAGAGTTGGGAAAACTCAAGAGAGGCGTGCGGCTCGTGAACTGCGCCCGCGGCGGCATCTACGACGAAGAAGCCCTGATCGAGGGGCTCACGAGCGGTGTCATTGCTGGAGTGGCCCTCGATGTTTTCGAGTCAGAGCCGTGCACAGAGAGCCCGCTGTTTGACATGCCGGGCGTGCTGGTCACGCCGCATCTCGGGGCCAGCACGGAGGAGGCGCAGTCGCAGGTGGCGGTGGAAGGCGTGGGGCTCCTTGTCGATTTTCTTACCACCGGTGCGATTCGACATTCGGTCAACGCGAATGCGATCGATCCGGCAGCGCTCGAGGGCGTCCGTGGATTTCTCGATCTGGCCTGGCGACTGGGGCTGCTCTTGGCCCAGCTCGACGACGGCCCGCCCCGCTCCTGCTCGATCGCCTATCGTGGCGAGATCGCGTCGCGGAACACTCGGCTGGTGACGGCGGCATTTGCGGCGGGGCTCCTCCAGTCCGCCATCGAGGACGTCAATATCGTGAATGCCGAGATGCTCCTTCGTGACCGGGGTATTGAACTTGTTGAGCAGAGCCGGACCGATCCCGGTGCCTTCAGTTCGGTGGTCGCCGTCGACCTGGTGAGCGGCGATACCGTCCACCGCGCCGCCGGAACGCTCTTCGGACGCTCGATGCCGCGTCTCGTGCAACTCGAAGGGCATCGGCTCGAGGCCTACCTCGACGGCGTGCTCCTTGTCTTCACCCACCAGGATGTACCCGGCATCATTGGCCGCGTGGGGACGGCCTTTGGCGTGCAGGGTGTGAACATCGCCCAAATGACCGTGGGCCGCACAGCGCCCGGGGGCGATGCCATCGGCGTGCTCAACCTTGATCAGGCCCTCACGGACGAGTCGCTTGCGGCGGTTGCAGCATGCCCCGGAGTGCGATCAGCCCGCGTGGTCAAACTTCCACCGGCCGGCAAACTACCGTATTGGCTGGCAAACGCCGCGGCCGCCTCCCGCTCCAGCCGATCCTCCCGGGCGTGACGCAAGGTCCCGCTGGTCGAGGAGTCCTTCTGCGCAGCGGCATGTTTTGTTTGACGGTCCCCTGTCTCATGACCACAATACCCGGATGAGAAGGCTATTCGGCGTCGCGCTCTGATTTTTGAGGATAAGACTCAGTCAATGGGCTCTCTTTTGTTCCAGTTTGGCAGGTTGCTCAGTTGCCTCGCGATCGCCTTGGCTACAGTGGGTGTCACTGTACTGTCTGGAGCCTCGTGGGCGGCTGACAACGAACCGGTTTCGGTGTCGGATGCTACGACGCTCAAGTTGCTGAAGGCACTCGACCAGCAGCAGATGCCGGACGTGGTGCTCTGGATTCTTGATCGGGCAGCGTCCGATGATCAGGCGGGAAAGACGCTTCAAGAAGAAGTGGCCTTTCGCCGCGCTTCCGCTTTGGTGGGGGTGAGCCAGTCGGAGAGCGATGCCGAGAAGCGAGGGGAACTCCTCGATGGTGCCCAAAAAGCTCTCGACGCGTTCTTGGCCGGAGAACCTTCGCTTGAAAGAAGGATTGACGCATTGATGCAGAAGGGTGGTTTGCTGATTGCCCGGGGACGCGTCAATCTTGACAAGGCGAAACGCCCGGGTGCAGACGTCACGGCGTTGCGAGCCGCAGCAGTACCGTTCTTCGACGGCGCGATCGCATCGCTCCAGGGAAAAATGGCTGGTAAAAAGGAGCCGATCACGGACGTTGGGAACGCTGAAGATGCAGTTTTAAAGGCCCTGCGGGAAGCGGATGCCGAGTTGCAGGCGGCCTCGGGCGGGGAGGGTTCTGGGGAAGGTGCGAGCGACAAGGCGTCTGGAAAGCCAACACGAGTCAGATCCATCGCCCGCATGGAAGAGGAGCGTGAAGAACTCCGAGGAAAGCTGCTCCAGGTGCGATTGCTGGTGGCCGACGCGTACTTTGATAAATCGCAGGCCTTTGCCCCCGAAGCGGATGAGGCAAAGACCGCTCTGCAAGCATCCACGGAGCGGTATGCAGAACTCTTTAAGAAGTACCCGAATCGAGGTGTGGGGCTGCTTGCCCGGTGTAACGAAGGCCGCAATTATGCTGCGGCCGGCGATTGCGTGAAGGCGCTGGCAGCACTCGGAGAGATGCTTGCGATCGAGGGTAGCGGGGAGTTCTTCACCACGCTCCGTAGCAAGGCCTTGAATGCGTCCCTCCAGTGTTGGTTGGCCGAGAAAAAATACGATTCCTTCACCGACGCGATGCTGAAAATAGCTCTGGGTGGGGTGCCGGTTGAGCAACTTGATGCCGATGTCCTTGGGATGAAGTTTCGCGCGGCCCTTCTCCTGCAGCAGCGTGCTGCGGCGATTCCCGAGGCGGAGAAAGCCAAGCGGAAACCACTGCAGCGGGATGCCGTCAAACTTGCGACGGAGGTTGCCAAGGCAGGCCGCGACTATGCGACTGAAGCCCGCGACCTCCTGGCAACACTCGGTACTGATTTCGACAGTGCCATCGCTGAGGGGGCGTCGTTTGACACATTAATGGATCAGGCCAAGTTGGCGCTCACAACCATGCAGGAACAGCGTGCCTTGGCAAAACAGGCTCTGGCTGCGAACCAAGAGGCGGAAGCGAAAGCAGCGACCGCAGCTGGTGATGATGCGCGATCCCAAGCGACTTCTTTTCTCGCCAAGGCGCTGGCTGTTGCGGATGGGGAGGAAATTGATGCCGTAAATCAATCCAGATATCTCCTGACCTACCTCTTTTACGAGGCAGGCCGCTGGCATGAAGCTGCGACGCTTGGCGGCTTTCTGGCTGACCGGTATCCGAGCAGCCGGGGCAGCGATCAGGCGGCCATGATCGCCATGGCGAGTTGGCAGCAGCTACAGAAACAGGAGGAACCCGCCTGGGCTGCCAGTGCACGAGATCACTGCGGTGTGGCGGCCGAGGCCATTATCCGGGGTTGGCCTGACAGCAAAGCAGCCGGTGATGCCGCCGTTGTGGCGATTGCGGCGGCTGTGGATTCTCGGACCCCCGAACGCATCGCGGCAGTGTTGCAGTTGCTCCCGCCAAGCCTGCCAAGGCGTGCGGAAGTGCTGATGCGCGCCGGCCTGGGGCTGGCGCGACAGGTCCAGGAAGGCAGGAGACTGGAGGGCAGTGATCGCCCCTCAGACGAAGTTTTACTCGAGTGGAAGCAGCAGGCGACAAGGACGTTGGATCAAGGCTTGACGGCGGCAAAGGGTGTGGCCCCCACGGCGGTGGCTGTATCAGCGGCCTTGGCGCGATGCCAACTCGCCATCGATGACGGGGCTGACGATGTCGTGTCAGCAGTGCTCGAAGACCCGGACTTTGGGCCATGGACGGTAGTGAATGGTTCATTGCCCGCCGGGGTCTCAGAGTCCATGGTGGGTAGCGTTTTGACGTTGGCGTTGCGACATTTCATCGGTACCGAGCAGATCGAAAAGGCTGAGCAGGCGATGAATCTGCTGGAAAAGCAGGCTGGTACGGGGGGGGAGGCAGCAGCGAAATTAACCTCTCTGTACTTGTCGATGGGGCGTGATCTTCAGGAGCAGTTGCGAGCCCTGGCGGACGAATCCGCATCCCCGGAACAAGCAGCCAGACTGTTGGCGGGTTTTGAAACATTTTTGGAGCGGGTGGCGGAACGCGATAAAAAAATTGCTTCTCAAATGTGGGTCGGCAGTACGTATGATGCGCTCGCATCGGGAGAAGGTATGGGGGTGGCCGTCTCGAAAGCCCAGCGGGATAAGTACCTCACCAAGGCTGCTGACGTTTATGAGGGGCTCTTGGCCGGCGGAGCGGCCGAAGTGGCGGAGTATGAGCCGACGCTTCGGCTCAAAATGGTGGGCATCTATCAGGATCGTGGTCAATGGGACGAAGCTCGGAAGCACATCGACTGGTTTCTTACCGATGCGGCTCGCCAAAACATGATCGATCCGCAGATCGCAGCGGCAAAACTTGCTCAGGCAGCTGGAGAATCCGCCACCGATGCTGCAGCTGCCGAGAAGGATTTTCGAGAGGCTGTGAGTGGGGATAGTTCAGGCGGGCGGGTGTCGTGGGGATGGGGAGGCATTGCCAATAAACTGGTGCGTCAGGCATTTTCCGGGACGGATGCGCGAGCCGAGCGGGCTCAGGCCCAATTTTTTGATGCCCGTCTCAATCTTGCGAGATGTCGCCTCGCTTGGGCGGCAAAGGCGAATGGCAATCGTGACAAACTCCTTGAGATGGCTTTCAACGACGTCGCAATCACATACAAGCTTTATCCCCAGCTTGGTGGTCCGGCGATGCGCGAAAGATTTGATGCCATTCTGCGAGAAATCCAGCAGGCGCAGGGGCAGCCGGCTGAGGGCCTTGCGGCAATTGATGGGGAAGCACCGAGCGGGGGAACATGATGAAACACCACAAGTTCACCACAGGCCGTAAGTCTGGAGGGATTTTACTAATGGCCCATTCCCAAAGCCCCCTGCGGAATCCTCAGTGGAGCAAGTCGCTCGCGCTCATCCTTTCCGGAATCGCTTGTCTGTCATGTCTCGGTACCAATCGTACGTTCGGGCAGGCTCCGGGCCGCCTTCTGGCACCGAATGGGAAGAGCCTTTCGGGAACGATCCTTGGTACGAGTCCGACCGACGTTGAAATTGAGAATGAGGACGGTGATCTGAAGCGAATACCGCTCGACAAGATTGCAGAAGTGCAATTCATTGATGAGCCCCCGAAGCTGGCTTCTGCACGCGCATTTCTCATGCGCGGACGGCCCGGTGATGCGATCGGTGAGTTGGAGAGTGTTTTGGATTCAGAACTCGAGGGTGTGCCGCCGCTCGTGGTGGCGGAAATGGATTTTGCCAAGGCTGCTGCCGCGGGGTTGATGGCGGTGGAATCTGGCGAAGGCGTTGCCGCTGCCGATGCGCTTGTAGTGGGGTTTCTTTCAAAGTATCCCCGTAGTCACCATTTTTTCGAGATGCAGCAGGTGCTTGGTGAGTTGCGTGCCAAGGCAGGTAATTATGCTGACGCCATGCAGGCTTTTGATGCTATGTCGAAGGGGCCAGCAGCTTTCAAGATTCAGTCGTCCAACGGGAAGGGGCACATTCTCATCGAGCAAGGCAAGTTCGCTGATGCGGTGCGCGAGTATGACGTGGCCCTGGCAGTGACCGCGAGTGATGACGCAAGTTTGACACGAAAGCGGGAAGCAGCCCTTGGAAAAGCTCGTGCGCTGGCAAAACTTGGCAAACAGACCGACGCGATCAGGCTTGCGAAGGCAACGATTGATGAGGCTGACCCAGAGGACCGTAATCTGCTCTCCAAGGCTTATGTGGTGCTCGGTGGTCTCTATCGGGCTATGGAGGGTAAGGAGCAGGATGCGTTGATTGCTTATTTAACGGTGGATCTGGTCTACAACACGGTTCCCGAGAGTCATGCCGAAGCCCTCTATTATCTGAGTGATTTGTGGGGCAAAGCCCGTGAGGAGCAGCGGTCACGCCAGACCGGCCAGGTCCTCAGGGATGCCTACCCTCAGAGTGAATGGGCGAAAAAGCTCGCCACCGGCGGCAAAACGTGATGGGAAGAAGTCCCTGCATTGCAAGCAAGTGTGGGGAGTGCATACTCTCATCAAACTGATCGAAGGAAAGAAGCAAGGAGATATGTATGCGTCAGGGTTGTGATAGTGAACGGTGCGGCAGGGTCCGGTGGGCTGAAGCGGCATCGCGAATTGGCTACGCCGTGATGGTCATGGTCGCCCTGATTGCTCTTGTGTCGGCACCAGTCGTGCTCATGCCCAATGTCGCGATCGCCCAAGATGACGTTATGGCGGATGGTGACACGGATGACAGCGGTGGTGGGGAAAGCGCACTGATGTATTACGCCAAGGCGTTGGGGCTTGTGTTCGGCCCGGCGTTTTTACTCCTCTCGTTTCTTTTTGTCTCGATTCTTGTGATGTGTCTTCTCCAGGTTCGTCGTGCTGTGGTGATGCCGGAGGCTCTACGGTCGGAGTTCGAGGCTCGGCTGGATGCCAAGGAGTACCAACAGGCGTATGAACTTGTGAAGGAAGATGATTCGTATTTCGGCAGGGTGATGGCGGCTGGGATGGCGAAGATCCAGTCCGGATATCCGGTCGCGGTCGAGTCCATGCGCGACGCGGCTGGTGAGCAGGTGATGGCTTTGGAACACAAGATCAGTTACATCTCGCTGGTGGGCGCCATCGCCCCGATGCTGGGACTGCTTGGCACCGTTTCGGGAATGGTGGGGAGTTTTCAAGTGATTGCCCAATCGGCAACGGCCCCCAAGCCTTCGGAATTGGCAACTGGTATTTCTCAGGCTCTGGTAACAACACTTATCGGGATCGCACTGGCGATTCCGGCAATCGCTGCGTTCTCACTCTTGAAGAATTGGCTTCAGACCCTGAGCACGGACGTTGACACGGAAAGCCTCCGGTTGATGGGTCGGTTTCAGAGCGTCGGGAAGAAATAGCGAGGAGGCGAAAGGATGGAGCGTCGAAACGGGGGGCCGTCAACGACTGAAGTTGATATGACTCCTATGATTGATATCGTCTTTCAGCTCATGACTTTCTTCATCTTCACGCTGAACTTCTCTGAGGCGGAGCAGGACGATCGAATCCAACTGCCCTTGAGTCAGCTGGCCAAGCCTGTGCCTGGCCCCGTGGAGAAGCCAATTACGCTCCAGGTGACCAACACCAGTTCGGTGATCTACGCCGGGGAGTTGGTCCCTGTTCTGCAGATTGGTGGATATTTGGAGCGGGAGAAAGCGTCGCTGGTGACTGCCGGTCGGCAGCCGGCTGAAGCGACTGTCATCGTCCGTGCAGATGGTCGAGCGAAGACTGGGGAAGTGCAGGAAGTCGTGAAAATTTGTCAGGAAAAAGGCTTCGAGAAGTTTGCCTTGCGGGCACAGTACGACGAGCAGGAGTGACGTGATGGCACGGCGGGAGTCAGCGTTTGACAAGATCAGTCCGGATATGACGCCGATGATTGATGTCGTGTTTCAGCTGCTGACCTTTTTTATGTTGACGCTCAAGTCCGTGGTTCCCGAAGGCGATTTCGATATTCGGATGCCCTTGGGCGCTGCAGCAGCTGCGGCGCCAGATGACCAGCTCGTGCCGCCGATTCGCGTCAAGATGACAGCCGCGGCTGATGGGCGACTGGCTGGAATGACGATGAATGGGAGCCCTGTCCGGGACTTCGTGGATCTGCGAAACAAGGTCGTCAGCATCGTGGGTACTGACACCGGGCCGAATTCACTCGCTGAAAACACTGAGGTAGAACTCGATTGCGACTACGGGCTCTCCTACGAAAACGTGGTTCAGGCGATCACGGCGGTGTCGGGAATGGTGCGGGATGGGCAGATCGTCGAGTTGATCAAGAAGATCAAGTTTACGCCGGTGAAGAGCGGGAAGTAGGGCCGCTCGGGGTTGCCAGTGCCATCTCGCCGG
>JAQBZA010000073.1 GCA_027622795.1 Planctomycetota bacterium
CAAGTCGATTCAGCCGGTTGACGCCAACTCCTTCAAGGCCGTGTTGTCGATTCCGGAGGAGTGTCCACTCGGTGAGCAGATCGTGCAGATCCGGTGCAAAACCGGCATCTCTGAGTATCGATCGTTTTGGGTCGGTGCGTTGCCGGTCGTCGACGAGGTTGAACCCAATAGTCTGTTTGAACAGCCGCAGGCCGTTTCCCTCGGCACAACAGTCCATGGCGTGGTGACCGGCGAGGATGTCGACCTGTATGTTGTCGAGGCCAAGAAGGGGCAGCGGGTATCGGTCGAGATCGAGGGCCTCCGACTTGGGAGCTACCGCTTCGATCCCCACATCTCGATCGTCGATATGCGTCGTTTCGAACTGGCGTCGGCTGACGATTCCCCGGCCACGTTGCAGGATGGCATCCTGAGCGTGCTGGCACCGGAAGACGGCAAATACGTCGTGCAGGTGCGCGAGTCTTCCTATGGGGGAGACGGCAACTGCCGCTATCGACTCCATGTGGGATCATTCCCACGGCCGTCCGCGGTCTACCCGGCGGGTGGGAAGGCCGGCGACACCATGAAGGTGACCTTCGTGGGGGATGCCGCTGGCCCTCTCGAGCAGGAGATCGTGGTGCCAGCCATCGCACCCGGGCCAAATGGTGCCGTCACGCGATTGTTTGCCCAGGATGCTTCGGGCATCTGTCCGTCGTCGCTTCCGTTTCGCATCTCATCGGGTGGCAACGCGTTGGAGCAGGAGCCGAACAACGATGTTGCGACAGCCACGAGTGCCGACGTGGCCATGGCTTTCAACGGGGTCATTGGGGAACCAGGCGACGTCGATCACTTTCGCTTTGGTGCCAAGAAGGGGCAGTCATTCGACGTTGAGTGCTTTGCCCGCCGCCTGCGAACGGGGCTCGATCCCGTTGTCAATGTGCTGCGGGCCGATGGCCGCAATGTTGCCGGCAATGACGATGCGCGAGGGCCAGATTCGGCATTCCGTTTCGATGTGCCGGAGGATGGCGAGTATGTCGTGCGAGTCACCGATCACCTGCGTCGGGGCCAGCCCGACTTTGTCTATCGTGTGGAGTTGTCGCCTCCGCAGCCGAGCCTCTCGCTCTCTATCCCCAGGATCGATCGCTATTCGCAGACACGGCAGACGATCTTCGTGCCCCGTGGCAACCGGTATGCCGTGCTGATGAATGCCACCAAGCGGAATTTTGATGGTGAGTTGGCGTTTGATGGATCGGCTCTACCTGCGGGTATCACAACGCATGCGCCGCGGATGAAGCAGGGGCAGAATCAGATTCCGATCGTGTTTGAGGCGGCTGCCGACGCGCCGCTCGCCGGGAAGCTCGTCACCTTCGAGGCCCGCCACGTGACGGAGCAGGATCCCGAGGGAAAAAGCGGCCTGCGCGGACGCTTTGAAAATGCCGCCGACTTCGTTCTCGGTGACCCCAACAACTCCGTGCACTATTCCGGCAAGGTTGAGAAACTGGCGGTCGCCGTGGTCGATGCGGTGCCGTTTTCAATCGACATTGTGCAGCCGAAAGCCCCGGTGGTGCGCAACGGACGGATCGACCTCAAGATCCGGGTGACACGTGGCGAGGGCTTCACGCAGCCGGTTACTGTCGAGTTTCCCTTCCGTCCCCCGGGCATCGGCGCCCTACCCAATATCACGATTCCGCCCGACGCCACCGAGGGTGTTTATCAGTTGAGTTGCGCCGGCAACGCCGGCCTGGGGCAGTGGCCGATCTATGCGATCGGTGCAGCCGATGTCGGCGGCACCGGGTGGGTGGCCTCGCCGCTGGCCACGCTCGAGGTGGCCGAGCCGTTTTCCACGGCCACGCTCGCCAGAGCATCGTGCGAGAAGGGCAGCCCCGCCCAGATCGTCTGCACGCTCACTCATCCGCGGGCCTTCGAAGGAGAGGCCGTCGCGCGGCTGCAAGGCCTGCCTCCCGAAACGTCAGCCGCTGAGATGACGTTTACCAAGGACTCACCGCAGGTCGTCTTCACCGTCACTACCAACGACAAGAGCCCCGTCGGCAACCACAAGGGAATTTTTGTGGAAGTCGTGACGACGGTGGCCGGTGAACCGGTGAAGATGTCGGGCGGGTCAACCGAAATGCAGATCGCCGCTCCGGCGCCCGCACCGGCCGCAACGCCCACCGCCGCTGCCCCGCCTGCTGCTACCAAGGCACCGGCCGAAAAGCCGCTGTCACGACTTGAGAAGCTTCGTCAGCAGTCCCAGCCGGCACCGGCGGGATGAGACGAGTGACAAAGACATGCCACACCGCGCCCACCGAGGAACCCTACCGATGGCCATGACCCTGCGATCACCGATTATCGTCTGCTGCCTGCTGGCGACGGTACTGCCGGCTGCCGTTCTCCGGGCTGACGCTCCGGCGGAACAGACACCGGCGGCGGGCACGCTCGTCGTCTACCCGGCAAACGTCCATCTTTCCAGTGCGAGAGATCGACAGTCACTGGTGGTGCAACTGATTGAGCCTGACGGTCTCACCCGCGATGTAACAGGCCAGAGTGCGTTTGCCGTCGAGCATGCCGACAAAGCGGGGCTGCAGGGAGCCACGGTGCACCCGCTCGCCGATGGTGATACGACGCTGACCGTCTCCCTCGGTGAAAACAAGGTGAGTGTGCCGGTCCATGTTGAGAAGGCCGGCGAGAATCCCGATCTCAGCTTCCGACTCGATGTCCTCCCGGTCTTCATGCGAAATGGTTGCAATTCCGGTGCGTGCCATGGGGCAGCCCGGGGCAAGGACGGATTCCGCCTGTCGCTGTTTGGCTTCGACCCGGCCAGTGATTATCAGCGACTCACCCGTGAGTTGCCTGGCCGCCGCATCAACCTGGCGCTCCCCGCGGAAAGCCTGCTCCTCACGAAGGCGACCAACTCCGCCCCACACGGGGGCGGTGCGAAATTCACGAAGGAGAGCGAGTCATACGCCATTCTGCACCGCTGGCTCACGGCCGGGGCCAAGGATGATCCCGGCGCGGTGCCGGCCTGCGTCGGGGTTGAACTCTACCCGCCCGAGGCTGTGCTCGACGGGCCTGGTGCAACACAGCAACTTACAGTTCGTGCAAAGTTCGCTGATGGCACCGACCGCGACGTCACGTCGATGGCAGTCTTTTTGTCGAATAACGACAATTCAGCAAAGGTGTCGCCGGATGGCCTGGTCACGGCGGGTGCGCGGGGTGAGGCCTTCGTGATGGCCCGCTATGAGACCCACACCGTGGGCTCCCATTTCATCACGTTGCCAAAGGGCCTGTCCTTTGCGTGGTCCAATCCGCCGGCGGCCAACACGATCGACGAACTTGTCAACGTCAAACTCCGCAAACTCCGCATCAATCCGTCACCGCTGTGCAGCGATGAGGAATTCCTGCGGCGGGCGAGCATCGACATCTGCGGTGTGCTGCCCACCTCGGATGAGTATCGCTCCTTCATGGCCAGTGCCGATCCTGCCAAGCGAGCTCACCTGATCGATCAACTCCTCGAACGCAAGGAGTTCGTCGACATGTGGGTGATGAAGTGGTCTGAGCTGATGATGATTCGCACGGTTCCCAATCAGGTGTCCTACAAGGCGATGCTTCTGTACTACGGCTGGCTCCAAAACAGGATCGAGCAGAACACGCCGATCGATGCGCTGGTGCGGGAACTGCTCTCCGCCAAGGGGGGCACGTTTGCCAGTCCTGCCACCAACTACTTTCAGCATGAGCGAGACACGCTCAAGACGGCCGAAAATGTGGCGCAGGTATTCATGGGAATGCGAATCCAGTGCGCCCAGTGCCATAACCACCCGTTTGATCGCTGGACAATGGACGACTACTACGGCTTCGCCAATTTCTTTGCCCAAATTGGTCGCAAGCAAGGCGAGGATCCCCGCGAGACGATTGTCTTCAATGCCGGCGGCGGGGACGTGAAGCATCCGGTGGGCGGCCGCGTTGTCTCTCCGAAGTTCTTGGGGGGAGCCGCGCCCGACACGGCCGGCAAGGACCGTCGTGAGGTGCTCGCGGCGTGGCTGGCATCGCCCGAGAATCCGTACTTCTCACAAAACCTTGTCAACATCGTGTGGGCCCACTTCTTCGGTCGCGGCATCATCGACGAGGTCGACGACGTGCGGGTCAGCAATCCGCCAGTGAACAAGGAACTGCTGGAAACGCTCGCCGGCCGGTTCACCGAGTATCGCTATGACTTCAAGCGACTCATTCGTGACATCTGCAATTCGCATACGTACCAGCGGTCGACCGCGGCCAACGAGACCAATGCCGACGACGAAAGGAATTTTTCCAAGGCGTCGCTGCGGCGGGTGCGGGCCGAGGTATTACTCGACATGGTCACGGCCGTCACCGCCACCAAAAACAAGTTCACCGGTCTGCCGCTCGGTGCCCGAGCCGTGCAGATCGCCGACGGGAACACGAGCACATACTTTCTCACGACCTTCGGCCGTGCCAACCGTGCGACGGCCTGCTCGTGCGAGGTGAAAATGGAGCCGAACCTGTCGCAGGCCCTCCATCTGCTTAACGGCGACACGCTTCAGACCAAGATCCGCGAAGGCGGCATCGTAAAAGGCATGCTCGACCAGAAGCGGCCGGTCGAAGAAGTGATCGACGAGCTCTATCTTCGGGCCCTCGTTCGCAAGCCGACCGACGGTGAAAAACAGGGGCTTGTCGCCCTGTTGAAAGATGATCCAAACCAGCAGCAGGCCCTCGAAGATGCGTTTTGGGCAATCCTCAATTCGCGCGAATTTGTCTTCAATCACTGATCCTTCCCCGCCACCCTCCCCCACCCGATCAGGCCTCGCCATCAACGTGCCGGCCTGGCTCAATGCCATGCAACAGATGCTTCGTTCCGTCGTGACGATTGTGTGCCTCCAGGCAGTCTGCGCCGTGTCTGGCGCGGCCGAAGAGGCCAAGAAAGTGACGTTTGTCGACCATGCCCTGCCTGTCCTTCGGCAGCGGTGTGGCAGTTGCCACAACGCCGACAAGAAGACCGCGGGCCTCGATGTCACCACCTACGCCGGGATCATGGCGGGCGGTGGCTCAGGGGAGGTCGTGGTGGCTGGTGACGCCTCCGGGAGTTATCTGTTTCGTGTGGTGAACCACGACGACGAGCCCACCATGCCTCCGGATGCTCCGCCGATTCCAGAGGCCGAGCGACAGACCCTGCGGGCGTGGATCGACGGCGGTGTTCTGGAAAATTCAGGCAGCGTGGCGGTCAAGGCCAAGAAGGTGGAGGTGGCCATGGCGGCACCAGCTACCGAGCGGCCGGCCGTGCAGCCGATGCCGGCACACCTGTCGCTTGAACCAATCCTGCGGACGTCTTCTCTGGATGCCTGCTCATCGATCGCCACGAGCCCATGGTCGCCCTTGGCTGCCGTCTGTGGCCAGAAGCAGATTCTGCTGTATCGAACCGATTCCCTTGAACTGACGGGCGTGCTGCCCTTCCCGGAGGGACGGCCCCACGTTGTGCGGTTCAGCCGTGGAGGCGGCCTCGTGCTCGCCGCCGGTGGAGTGGGTGCCACAAGCGGGAAGGTTGTTGTTTGGAACCTGAAGAATGGACGTCGGATTCGCACACTCGGCGAGGAAATGGACGTTGTTCTGGCGGCTGACGTCAGTCCTGATCAACGGCTGGTCGTGCTCGGAGGCCCGCAGAAGATGGTTCGTGTCTACTCGCTTGAGACGGGAGACAAGCTCTTCGAGATGAAGAAACATACCGACTGGGTTCAGTCCGCGGCGTTCAGTCCGGATGGTGTGTTGCTGGCCACCAGCGACCGCAGCGGCGGTGTTGTGGTCTGGGAGGCGGCGACCGGCCGCGACTATCTCGTCATCAATGGACATCCGGCCGGCGTGACGTCGGTGGCCTGGCGGGGTGACTCCAACATGCTCGCCACCGGCTGCGAGGATGGTCAGATTCGTCTGTGGGAATTGGAGAACGGCAATCAGGTGAAAGCCTGGGCTGCCCACGGCGGCGGTGTTGCCTCTGTGACCTTTACTCGTGACGGTCGGCTGGCTTCGGTTGGCCGCGACCGCGTGCCGAAACTCTGGAAGCCAGATGGTGCCCAAGAACGAGCCTTTGAGCCGCTTCCTGACCTCGGGCTCGCTGCCGCGTTTTGTGATGAAACGGGTCGGCTCGTGACTGGAGATTGGACCGGTCAGATTGCGGTTTGGAATGCAGCCGATGGGGCGCGGGTGGGCGGCCTCGAACAGAATCCGCCCACGCTTGCTGACCGTGTTGCCACAGCGGAGCGGTCGATGAACGAGGCCAAGGCGGCCCTTGCCGAGGTGGAGAAGGTAGTCGCTGCCGCTCAAGCGAAGGTGGCAACCCTTGCGACGAACAGGGAGGCGGCATTTGCCGCTCGACAAACGGCCGAGGCGACGCTCGGCGAGCGTCAAAAAGTGGTCGATGCAGCCATGGCAACTGCCGCTGCCGCTCAGAAAGCACATGCCGATGCGGTTGCTGCTGCAGCGCTGCTTGATCAGGCGGTCCAGGCCGCCGCGGCGGATATGAAAGCGGCGACCGAAGCACTTGCACAGGCCGGTGAGGATCCTGCCAAGAAAGGTCCGGCTGAGCAGGCCGCCGCAGCCGCCAAGGCAAAGCACGACGAGGCCGTGGCAAAAGCCGCCGCACATAAGGCGGACATTGACAAGCGGGCCCTTGCCGCGGACACGGCCCAAAAACAGTTGGCTGGACTCGTTGGTGAGCGCGACGCGGCCAGGAAGGCGGTCGATTCGGCGAAGCCAGCATTGGAACAGGCCGATGCGGCTTTGGCGGCCGCCCGTGGCGAGGAGCAGGCCGGTGCCGCCCAGGTTGTCGAGCGGAAGACCCAGCTGGCTACCTTGGCTGCCAAGCATGCCCATTGGTTGTCTGAAGTGGCCTTCCATGGCCGATTGGTATCGCTCAGCAACGCTCTCACTGCTCAGGAGGAGCAACTCGCTGCGGCGGAGGCGATGGTGGCGGATGCAGACGCTAAACGGCAGGCAGCGGAACAGGTTCGCCGTGGTCACGAGGCTGCCCGGGAAGCGGCCAAAAAGCAGTCCGACATGCTTGCCGGCGCGATCGCGGGGCTCGAAAAGGAGTCTCAGGAACTTGCCGGCAAAATCGCGTCTCGGGGGAGCGAAATCACCGCAACCCAGCAGCAAATCGAGCAGGTTGTTCAGGCGATCGCCGCCCTCGATGAGGTGGCAAGAAGCCTGGCAAAGCCGCTCGCGGCGCTGCCCAATGATGCGGAGTTGACGTCGGCGCAGACGGCCGCCGCTGCCGCGCGGACCGTGAAACAGGCACAGTTGGAAGCCAAGCAGCAGCAGATGGCGGCGTTGACCGCCGAGCGGGCGTCGTGGGAGAAACTGGTTGCCGAGAAGAAAGCCGCCGTTGAAAAGCATCGCGAGGAGATGGCCATTGCCACGGCCGCGATGAATGACGCCGCCAAGCAGGCCGAGGCAGCCGCGCCGGCCGTTGAGGCGGCGGCTCAGGAGGTTGCCGCGAAGCAAGCCGCCGCTGCGGAGCGGCAGACGCAACTCGCAGCAGCATCGGCAGAACTCGATGCGCTTCAGGGCGTGAAAGAGTGACCGGGGCCACATGTCTCGAAGACCGCGGTTGGTAGAGGCTTGACGGCGGGGCGGAGGCTTCCTACATTAGAGAGGGTTGGAAGGGGGCGGCCCTCCGCACGGAAGTGTGGTGCGCCATTACGGGCGTGCCGATGCCTGTCATGTACTCTTCATCTGCCGCGAAGGGGGTCTTTATATGAAGCCGACTCGTCTTGCCATTCCCAGTGCTGGGCTTCATCGGCCGGCTTTTACACTTGTTGAACTGCTGGTCGTGATTGCGATTATCGGTGTGCTGATTGGGCTTCTGCTGCCAGCGGTCCAGTCGGCCCGCGAGGCCGCGCGGCGGGCGAGTTGCCAGAGCAACATCAAGCAAGTTGGGCTTGCGCTCCACAGTTATGCGTCGGCCAACAACGACACGTTTCCGCACAACCTCGGCAAGGAATCGACTGCGCCGGCTGGGGGTGGTCCTCCGTACAACACCGGGAACCGTGGTCGGTCGTGGATTGCGAGGATTCTTCCGTACATGGAAAACACCAATCTTTATGACCGGATGCAGTTCGACCAGCCATTGAGCAATGCGGACAACCTTGATGTCTGCGGCACGGCCATCAAAGAACTCATCTGTCCGAGTGATACGAGTCGGGGCCTGATGAATGATCGCGCCAATCTTGGCAACCACCCGACATCGGGCCGCCAATGGGGCGTAACCAATTACAAGGCGGTGGCCGGCGGAAACTGGGCCTGGGGCGACCATACCGGCGTGCGGATGACGACCGGTCGCTGGCCGAACAGTGACAACGGCATCGACCGCGGGAACGGGATGATCTGCCGTAACTCCGACAACCAGCCGGGCAACATCACGACGTTTACCGATATCACTGATGGAACCTCGAAGACCTTCGCCCTTGGCGAGGCGGTGCCCGAGTGGTCCAACCACACGACCTGGTTCTTCTTCAACCACACCACCGGCGGCTGTGGCGTGCCGCTCAACTACCGCGTGGGGCTCGTCGATCTTTTTGCCGCCCGTGGGGATTGGGGTCGCAACTACTCGTTCTTCAGCCGCCATCCCGGCGGGGCGATGTTTGCGATGGCTGATGGGTCGACAACGTTTATCACCAACTCCATACCCCTGTCCCTCTATCGGCAGCTGGCCACGATTGGCAGCGGCGAGGCGGTGTCACTGCCATGAAAAAGAGCTCTTGTCGAGATGGATTTGCTGGCTGGCTGGTGGCGGCAGTGATTCTGCTGCCGGCGGGATGTGGACGCCCCGGCGCTGCGCCGACAGCCCCGGTGGGGGGAACCCTCTCCGCCGCAGGCACTCCGATCGCGGGTGTGAATGTCACCTTTACCCCCGCCGACGGACGATCGGCCACCGGGATCACCGACGCTGAGGGGCGGTTTACGCTCTCTACGTTTGCGACCGGAGATGGGGCGGTGCCGGGAAGACATCGCGTGACGCTCTCCGTTTCCACGGCCGATGTGCCGATGCCGGGGACACCGGAGGCGGCCAGTTACAAGCCCCAGCCCGCCCCATTTGCCAAGAAGTACGGGGGGCTCGACTCGACAGATCTCGAGGTCGACATTCCTGCAGCCGGTGATCGGGCGATCATGCTCGACGTGGAATCACGCTAGCGCGGATTCTGCAGCACTGTCGCGACGGCCCCAGCCTCACTGGTGGTCGGACGGGTTTCGCACGAGTGGAATTTCAATCGTGTTTGTCCCTTCCTGAAGATCGTATATCAGGCCGCTCGTGGAGATGTCGCCATAGCGGGCCGGTGTGATGGGGACGGGTAGAGCCTCTCCGCGGGTGTCATCGGCAACCGGTTCGGGCGTGGAGACGGCCACGACCGTCGCCGTATAGCGGCCCGGAGGAATCGTCCCCGCGGAGTTCCCCAAACGCAGGGAGAACCTTCCGTCGGCACCGATCGAGCCATGGGCCGCTTGCCCACCCCCTTCGGCCACGAATTGCACGGCGCCGGTCTCCAGGGGGCGGCCATCGAGCGTCACGCGGCCCGACACGCGGGCCCCGCCCGGTCCACAACCCACCACAGACCCGCCGAGGAGGGCAAGCGGAATCATCGCGAGGAGAACAACGCCCCCGCGGACACGATCGTGTCGGACGCCGGGGTGGAGGGTGCAATGGATCATGGGGCTCATGGGTCAATCACCAATTCACCTCCGGACTTCGTTGCCATCGCCTGATACACGGTCATCGAGACCGAGTCCGTGATGAACCGGGTAGCTCCGTCCGCGAGGGCGAACTGGACACCGCCCGGGTGCCGACTGCGAAAGGTCATCACGTCCCACCAGTCATTGGGCCGGGCGGGTGACGGAAAAAAGTTCGGCGGGCCATGGCACGCTGCGTAGTCCCCGTTGGCGTAATAGGCTGCCGAGTGGTTGTTTGCCTCCGGAACGTCCTCACCAATCAGAAACGTGCGGCTCGTCCCGTCGAGAAACGATTTCAGTGCCACCTGGTCGTGGAAACTGTTGCGGTAGAAGGCTCCGTTGCACCCTGGTCGGCTGTGGCAATCGGCTGGACCCTGATGGATACTTGAATTATTGCCGAGTCGGTTGCTTCCCAGCACGCCTTTGTAGTCGGTGACCGCCACGGTCACGTTGGAAAACTGAAATTGGCTTGTGCTCGTTGCCGGACTCGTGTCACTGGGACAGGAAAGGGTGGGCGTCGCCGTGGCTACGGCCTGTCGGCAGCCGGCCGCATTGATGCCGCCCCCAGAAAAAAATGCCGTCTGAAAGTGCGCCGCCAACTGGTCGTAGAGAGGCGTCTCTTCCAGATAGGGCAGCGATTGAGCGATCCACCCGGCTCCGTGTCGTGGGATCGCCGAGGGCGCTTCGTTTGCCCAAGGGGAGACATTCAGTGGGAGGGTGCCTTTACTGGAATGATGGCCATGAGCGGCCAGGGCGAGTTGCCGCAGATTACTCGAGCAACCGGCGCGGCGCGCCGCTTCACGTGCGGCCTGCACGGCAGGCAAGAGCAGGCCGATCAAGACTCCGATGATGGCGATGACTACCAACAACTCGACGAGCGTAAAACCGTGACGACACGAAGCATCGACCGGGCATTCGTCATGATGGTGCCGATCCATACGACCTTTCCCCAAGCGCCCCAGCATGCCAGCCCACACCATCAGCCGTGGCTACCTCATGCGAGGGGATCTCAGTAGAATATCCCTCCAAAGGCTCTCCCGCAAGCCAACGCTCACGCGCACGCCAGCGC
>JAQBZA010000074.1 GCA_027622795.1 Planctomycetota bacterium
CCGCCACTTGCGTCTGCCGATGCGTCGGTCATCAGTTCATCGGCCCCCATCCGCTTGGGTAGCTGGCGAACAATCGGGCGGATGCTGTTTTGATACCGTTCCAAGAGGGACCGCCGAAGTATGCCATCGGCCTTGAGGCTGGAGGCTGCTTTGACGAAATCTGATCCCAGTGATTCCGGCCATTCCCGCAGCGGGCTTTGGGCCTCCCACATTCGTTTCCAGACGTCGAGTGTTTCCCCGTTGATTTGCTGGGCTCGGGAACCAATCTCCCGAGACCATTTTTCATTCGGGTGGGGCGACTGTCTGAAGATCGCCTCGACCGAATCGAGCGAGCCCTTGATCTTACTTCGTTGTGCTTCAATCTTGGCAGCAATGCCAGACTGCGTCAGAAACAGCAGCGGCAGGAGCACAAGTGGTGCGAGCACCACCAGAATCCAGAAGTGAATCCTTTTGAACTTAATCAGCAAGGGGCGAACAGCGTCAGGAACTTGCACCATGATATGTACGGATCAGTTGTCCGTCTCCCCATCTTCAGTTCCGGCAACGACGGGCTCAGGGGCGCCGGGTGTCTTCGGCTGCCACGCAAACTGCACGACAAAATCGTAGCGGCGCAGCGAGATCATTCCGTCGTCCGCGGCACCTCCGTCGGCCCCCCCCACGATGGCGGGCCGGCCGTCGTTACGACCCCGTGGACGGCCGCTGCCGGGGGGCATCATGCCGTCGGTCCCGCCCGTGGTGTCGACGCCGGAAGCAATTCGTACGGTACGGACCGGGGACGATGAGACGATCACGGGATAGCCGATGCCGAGATCGGCGACGGAGACTTTCTCGCCCGCCAGCGGGCCTCCTGACACCACAACCATGCCTCCCTTGCCGAGCAGGTTTCGAATGAGGGTGGACCGAAGGAATTGAGCGGCCTCAGCCGGCTTGTGATGCGGTTCATTATGGAAATGGTGACCGGCCAATTCGATCACCCAGCCAGAGCCCTGAGGGCCGTCGTCTTGCGCATCGGCACCATCGCCTGGCTGTTCATCCGCCTCTGTGTCTCCTCTGCCTGCCTCGGGCCGGGGGCTGTCTGCTGAAGAGGCGGGCGCCTGCTCATCACCGGCTTCGGCCGCAGGGCCCTCATCCGGCGGACTCGCCGTGCCATCTGGCGACTCCGCCGCTGCCACCGCATCAGGAGCGTCTTCCGCGGGTTGTGGTTGTGATTGTTTCCACTGCACCCTCACACTGTCGAACCAAGTCGCCAGATCAGGGAAGAACTGGCAATCCATCCGCTCGATGTAGAGTTCTTGCCGATCCGCAATTGGGATCGGCTTCTCTTTCTCGCCGGGAGGATCGCGGGGTAACAACGATTCGATCGCCCGCATCATGTCGAGTGTCTGAAACCTCCGGCTTTGCACGGCGAGCACGTAGTCCTGCCGGAGCATGGCTTCAGTTTGTTCGGCCTCAATCTCACTGAGTGATCCGGCAGCGCTTTGAGAGCGACTCTTGGCGCGATCGGCTTCGCTGAAGGCCTTCGCGTAGAGCTTCTCATCGAACGTCGACAGGGCGAACAGAGACCCTGAGAACGCCACGACGCTGGCCACGAGCAGGCCGAGGAGAGCGGCGACCGCCCACGGGCGTTTGGCATCGATCTTTCGTTCGACCACGATCCGCTGAGGCAGCAGGTTGGTGCGAATGCCGGCCTGTCCGGCCGCCTGCACCGCCAGCCCGTATGTGGTGCCGAACGCGAGCCGATTGTCGCGAAACGCCGGCTTTTGCAGCGCCTGCTCGCAATCGAGATTGTGGAACACCTCGAGGCGTCGGGTGGGAAGCTGGAGCTGCTTTCCCACGAAATCACTGAGACCCCGCAGCCCGGCAGCGTTGCCGAGCATGTAGACCTTGCCAATTTCGGCCGTGCGATCGGTGCTGGTGAAGTAGCTCAGCGAGCGTTGCAACTCCACGGCAAATTCATCGAAGACCGGCCGCATCGACGTGTAGACAGCCTTCGGATCCTCCGCGCGAACGGCATTGCACTTCAATTCCTCCGCCCGCGCGAAGGTCAATCGCTGATCTTTCACCAGTGCCTTCGTGAAGCTGTTGCCTCCGATCGACATGCTGCGTTGCCAAATCCGCAGGCCATTCGTCACGACAAGATCGGTGGAGTCGACCCCCATCGACACCATCACGATTGAGGGGGGCGGGCTATCAGGATCGATCTCGGCCGGATCGGGGAGCAGATCGAACATCGCCACATTGGCCAAGGCGATCGGCGCCAACTGGAGAATGTCGATGTAGATGCCGGCTTCGACGAGCGGCGCCAAGGATTTTTCTACTTGGTCGCTTTTCATGGCGAAAAGCGCCACCTCAGCGTCGATGACGAATCCGCTCTCCTCGATTCCACCGGCGAGCCGCTGCCAGCTCCAGACGACCTGCTCGAGGGGAAACGGAATCTGCTGGCGGGCTTCGTACTTGACGATGTCGGGGATTTTCTTGGCCTCGATCGGAGGCAGTTTGATGAACTTGGTGAGGCCGAGTTGCCCTGGCACCGAGACCGCGACGGTGTCACCGGCAAGGTCATGCCGGCCGGTGAACTCCGCCAACGCGTTGCGAACAATTTCGGACGCGTCGGCGTCGGACTGGAAAAGAAACGTCGGATATTCGACATAGTCGAATGTATCGACCACCAATTTCCGTGGACCGTCTCCTGGGCGACACCGCAATGCTTTCAGTGCGGCCTTGCCAATGTCGATTCCCCATACGTAGGGAGAGCGGGCCATGCGATGCCTTCCAAGAACAGAAAACCCTCTTCCTACTGTACGAACGCGTTTTGCCGGGTGTCAAACGGGCAACGCGGGCCCCGTCTTCCAGGTGGCCACCTCCGAGTACACTGTGGTGCCTCCACGGCGTCATTCGCATGAACCTCGATCGCATCATCGTTTTTCTTCCCTGCCATTCCCTCGGTGATTTTCCGACGTGGCTCGATGAGCACGAAGCCGACGACCTGCTCGCTGCCTGGACGGCCGCCTGGCATCCCCGGCTCATTGCCGCAACCGGCCACCCCCCAGAGTGGGCCAGCGCCGACTTCACGCCGACCGATGTGACCAACGCGATCGGTATTGTTCCGGCTACGGTCGAGGAGCGGTTTGCGTCCCACGTCGACGCCACCGTGCTCGACGGCTCTCGATGGGTTCGTTGCCTGAGTGGTCGCGACGCCATCGTGGCCGCAGCGCTAGCGGCCGTGGGCGAGGACACCCCGGCCGCTCCTGAGCCGTTCGTGGACGATTTCCATGCCCTCGGCTTCGCGTGGTTGTTGGCTGATCTGTTGGCGCGGCGCATGCGTTCGGAAATGGATGTGGCGTCATCAGGATTCAATCAGGCCGTCGTCGAGGCGGCGCAGGCGGTCGTGGCCGGTGATGCCGAGGTGGGCCGCACCCGGCTTGCAGAGTGCTTCGCGGCCCTTGAGGCGGTGCGGTCCCATTATTACCCCGTCGACGTCTGGCTTCTTGATACCGTCCTGCTCGCCCCGACGACCCTGGGAAGGGAGTTGGAGCGTGAACTTGATTCACCCGTCCCCCTGGGGCTTGTCGCCTCGGGGTCGGTCATCGAGGCGCTGGCTACGACCAATCAGGATGCGGTGGCCCGCATTCGCGCACTGCAGGGACAGGGGTCGCTGTCATTCGTGGGGGGGCGGTACGGCAGTCGACCGCTCGACCTCTGCACACCCAACGAAATCGAGTCCGATCTTGAACGGGGACGAGAGACGTGGGAACGACACCTCGGGACTGTGCCGCGGGTGTTTGGCCAAATTGCAGGCGGAATGACACCCATTCTGCCGCAGGTGTTGGGTGCGCGGGGCTTCATCGGCTGCTTGTGGACCCTCTTTGATGGCACGTCCCTCCCCGATGCTGCCGGCAGCCGAATCGTGTGGGAAGGAACGCACGGCGGGACCATTGATGCCATTGCCAGACCGCCACTTGATGCCCGCCGCGCCCAGACGTTCATCACGCTTGCCGATCAAATCGGCACCTCCATGGACCATGATCACACGGTAGTCATTCAGTTTGCTCACTATCCCGGTACGGCCTGTTGTTGGTTTGACGACTTTCGACGGATCGCGTCATGGGCCAAGGTGTGCGGCGAGTTCGTGACGCTAGAGGAACTGTTTCGCCGCACCGCAGGTACCGGGCAGCCCGTCTCGTGTGCCGCCGACGCCTACCCCGTCACACTGCCCGTTGAGGATCGTCCGATCCGTGCCCAGGTCACTGCTGAAATGCAGGCCGCCGTCACCGCAGTCGCTGCCGAGGAGGCGGCACCGGAAGAGAATGGAAAGCGGTTGCAGGTTCCTCAAGCGGCCCCTGCCAAGCGGACGCCGCCGCAGCCAAACGGGTGGGTTGCCATGCTCTGGGCCCGGTGCGTCGGAAGCCGCTCGGCGAATCCAGACTTCGTGCTCGACAATGGTTTGATTCGAGTGAAGGTGCAACCAACTTCCGGTGGTCTGGTTTCGCTTCGGCTTCCCGCCGACGGCGGCAACCGGCTCTCACAGCGTCTTGCGTTGCGCACCACCCGCCCGCCACCGGCCGTTGGTCGGCCCTGGGAGAGCATCGATGAACGGGCCGTGCACTCCGGGATGGTGGCTGATGTGGTGGATCGCGTCGGCGCTGTGATCGAAAGCCGGGGTCGCCTCACTGGTGAACAGGGTGACGTCGGCACGTTTGTGCAGCGGGTCTCGTTGGCAGATGGACTGCCACTGGCGATCCTTGAAATCGAGGTGCGGCTCGCCGCTCCACTGAGCGGGCCGCCACTCGAATCATATGCGGCCTGTCGGTTCGCCTGGCATGAAAATGAAATGCCTGGCATCCTGCGGAGCCTCAATCTCGAGCCGATTCCGACCGAGCGCTGGCGGTTTACGGCTCCCCACTTCATCGAGATTCATCCGGCGACGACCCGCGTCGAACGGCCGGCTACACAGATTTTGACGCTCGGGATTCCGTGGCATGTCCGCTCGGGCGACCACATGCTTGACACGGTGTTGCCGGCCGACGCCACCGATCCGGTTGTCACACGGATTGCCGTTGGCGCAGGGCTCGACCGGCCTCGGGATGTGGCGATCGACCTGATGACCCGCTTCATGTAGCCCCGTGAAAGCGCAGCGGCTACCCTGTCTGCCATGATCGTCACCCTTGATGGGCCGGCCGGTGCCGGCAAAAGTTCCACCGCCCGGGCGCTCGCTGCTCGTCTCGGCTGGTGCTACATGGACACAGGTGCCATGTACCGGGCGGTCGCCCTCGTGGCGTTGGATCGCGGCGTCCCCCTTGATGATCAGGTATTGTTGGCCGAGCTTGCCGAAGGAATCACCATCGAGTTTCGCAACGGCCACGTCGTCATCGACGGCCGCGATGTGTCGACCGAGATTCGTACCGAGCGAATCACGCAAGCCACCCGACCGGTGGCTGATGCGCCGCCGGTGCGGGAGGCGATGAAGCGGGTTCAACGTCGCATGGCGGAGGGTCTCGATGTTGTGACGGAGGGCCGCGATCAGGGGTCGGTGGTCTTTCCAACGGCCGCGTTGAAGGTCTTTTTAACCGCCTCGCCGGAGGAGCGAGCCCGGCGGAGGCATCGCGAGGAGACCGACCGGGGCAACAGTGTGCCGCTCGCGGAAATTCTCACGGCTCAGTCACGTCGGGATGAGGGGGATCGTACGCGAGCCGTGGGTGCGATGAAGCCCGCGGATGACGCGGTCATCGTGGAAACCGATGGCCTTGGGCCGGAGCAGGTTGTTGATCTTCTGATCGCCATGATCGAGGAGCGCTGCCGCCCATGACGTCTGCGGATGACGTTGCCCCGCGTGGCGGTGGTCACAGCCTGTTTGGACGCTGGCTCTACTCGGCCCTGTGGATTCTCTGTCGCACGCTTGGCGTGTCAGTGTTTGGCTTCCGCTGTCGGTTTGTGGAGCCGTTGCCAGCGGCCGGGGGCCTGATCGTGCTCTCCTCGCACCAGAGCCACCTTGACCCGTTGCTCCTCGGCCTTGCCTGCAACCGCCGCCTTTCCAGCCTCGCCCGGAGTTCGCTCTATCGGTTCAAGCCGTTTGGGGCTGTCATCACCGCGCTCGATGCAGTGCCGATCAATCGCGAGGCGTCGACCGTACAGGCCATGAAGACGGTGATCGATCGTCTTAAGAACGGCGCCGCCGTGATCATCTTTCCAGAAGGAGCGCGGACCTGGGATGGGCACGTTGCAGAGTTGAGGGGAGGCTTCGGGCTGATTGCCAAGAAGGCCCGCGTACCGATCGTACCGGTGGCAATCGTCGGGGCGTACGAGTGCTGGCCACGCACACGGCTGCTGCCGCGGCCGGGCCGCATCCGGCTGGAGTTTGGGCGGGTGATCCCGGCGGCGGAAATCGACTCGCTCACCGATCGCGACTTGCTGGCACTGTGTTCGCAAGAGATCACGGCCCTCGATGCCAAGGCCCGACAGGCACGTTTCCGATGAATGGCCTCGGCGCGGCCTGCATCCTGCTAGCCACGCGCCCGTTTGAATGGATCGACGGTGCCGCCACCGGGGCCCGGTGGCGGGGCGTTTGGCGACGCGAAGGGAAGCTTGGGCCAGGCGAGATTCATGCCCGGCCAGGCACCGTCGCTGGCCTCCGCGGGGCCGCTGGGCGTTGCGAGCGGGGGCAGCGGCTGTTGCGGGACGGCAGCCGGCCCGAGCAGGTCGCTTGGGCTGGCGACTGCCGATCCAGGTGGTGCCGCCGGACCCGTTGAGACGATGCTCGCTGGGGTCCCGCCTCGACCACGTTCGATCACACGGATCGCCACCTCGTCGAGGCGGGCCGTCCCCAGGCCGGTCATGGCGAAGGTGACCACCAGCGGCTCTGTCGTATCGGCCGGCACGATGCGGTAGAGCACCAGCCGCCGCCAGCCTTTCGTCCGCCCGACGCGTTCAGCAAGGGCGGGCCCTCCCAACGAGTCGAAGACGAGCAGCCCGTCGACGCTGCCCTGAAGTGGCTCATCGACCGCCACCTGTGCCTCGATCTCAACGAGCTTACCGGGCGGCGCCGACAGCGGTGGTGTGGTGATCCACACCGGCGGTGTTTCGAGCACGACCGGTGGTTCGGCCGGATTGGCGGCAACGGCACGGATGGTGAGACAGCCCGCGCCCGCGAACGGGTTGCCGCGGCTGATTTCCACGGCCGTGCGAACCGCCGGATCTTCGCTGGCGAAATGCCGCCAGCCGCTTCCCGAGAGCGCATCGAGTTGCTCCATCGAACCGCCGGGAAGAAGCGTTGGTCCCTGTGACGTTGCCACCAGAGCCTCGATGAACCGCCAATGCTCTGCCAGCGTCGCGTCGGAGGCCGAGAGTGGGCTGGCCACCATCGATCCGGTTGCCAGCACGCCGCGTTCCCAGGCCAGACGCTCCACCTGACTGCCGATGGCGATGGCGCGGTGAAACTTGGCGACGGCGGTGGCCGGATCGGTGGCAAGAAGCGACTCGCCTTCGAGCGCATCCTGCTGGGCGACCGCGAGCATGTTTGCAGCGGGGAGCGTGCCGAGCGCCGTAGGGGGAAGCCGCCCGAGGAGCGTGCCGCCGGCTGCCAGGACGCCGGCTGCCCGCGCCCGCGCCGATGCAAGCACCAAGGGGGCCAACTCCCGCACCTGCTCTTGCATGTGTGCCGTCACGGTTGGCTCGCTGCTGAACAGCACCAGCGCTTGCGAGTAGAAGTTTTCGAGTGTCACCGACACGCCACCCGTCACCCGGCGGGATTGAAGTGGTCGGAGGCCCGCCGGGCCGATCTCCCACGCACGATGCGCCTCCGGCACGCCGGGCACGAGGAGGGTGAGCGGAGTGACGGCGCCGGGTACATCGCCGTGATAATGCCGGGCCACGATCTGTGATCCCTGAACGCACCGCCAGGCGAGCAGGACCCGTGCTCGCGCCGCCTCGATCACCGCAGTTTGGACCTCGCTGTCGCTGGTCTGTCCGGCTGCCGCGAAGCGACCCGCTGCCGCCCACGGTTCGAGGATCTTGAGCCGCAGATTCATCGCCTGGACCGCCACGGCCCGGGTACGCGACTCCGCATCGTTGCCGTCGATGCGTCGCGACGAGACGCAGAGAATGCCGCGTGCTCCGGCAGCCACGCAGGTGGTGGCAGCGAGTGCCAGACTCTCAGGATCGACCGCCAGACCGCCTCCCCCGATGCCGGCCAGAGCCGCGGCCTGACGGGCCGTGCGGGGATCAAGTTCCGTAGACAGGCTTGCCAAGAGGGGGGTGCCGGGTCGCATCAGGCGCGGGCGTTCTCGCAGCCAGGTCTGATAGTCGAGGAGTTCGAGACTGGTGCCGAGAACGGTCCGTCTGGCCACCGCCATATCGACATGGCGGGAGATCGAGCGAACCCCGGAATCGGCAGATGCGATCAATGGCCGACCGGCACGCGGGTCGCAGGCTCGTACGCGTCGTCCGCGTTCAGCAAGCTCCTCCACATTCGCCTCGGCGAGACCGTCACCCATGTCCCACATAAGCACCCGATCCCAGTTGGAAGAGAACAGCGGCATCGAGTCTGGATCACGGACGTCGACATGCGGCAACGCCGGTGGTGGACAGATGAGCCAGACGTTGGTCTTCCGGGCCTCCTCGATGAGATTGCCGGAGGCGGGCGCGCGTAACCGCACACAGTTGAAGCCGAGCGCGGCGATCTGCTCCAGCGGTTCGCCGTTGTGATCGATCGCTCGTGGGAAGAAGGGCAGCCCATTCACTTCGAGCACGCCACGATTGAGGCCGCTGACCGGGTCCTGTGGCGGGGGCGGTTGGCTTGCCATCGATTGGCCAGAGTCCGCGATGGCGAGGGCCGGCTGTACCGCCGGATCACGGTGGCTGCCGGCGATCGCGATGGGTGTGTCGATGACACCCTCCACACGCAGATCATCGATTGCCACGTCGTAACGGCCCGGTGCGGAATAAAGCTCGAGTACGATATGGGTGACCACGGCGCCGGCGAGACTGCCCTGCGGGCCATGCTGGGCGTGGAGGGCCGGCAGTTGTCGTTGAAGGGTGACAGGCAGATCGGCAACGGTGAGTCGCTGCCAGCGGCCGATGTCGCGGGAACTCGAGCCGGGCACCAGTGTTTCGACCGGACGACCGGACGCCGATGCCTGAAAGTGGGGAAGCTGCACCCGCGCGGCGATACGGATGCCGGGGCGATTGGCGCGGACCCAGACTTCAGCCCCAAATTCATCGATGGCAGCCGCCGCGCCGATCGGTACCTGAACGGTCAGAGTTGTTCCCGCAGAGGCATCGAAAATGAATCGCTCGCCGGCGGTGCCGCGTCGTGCCGCCATCGCACTGCGGTCGTGCGTCAGCAGGTTGGGAAGGGCGTCGGCCGTAGCCAGAGACCAGGTCGTCTCATGGCCGTCGCAGGGATCGTCAATCACGGCAGCCCGGCCGCCAACGACGGCGGTTGCGCATGCCGTCGCGACCGCGAGCATCAGCGCGTGCTGAATGGCCTGCGGCGAAAGAGAAATGGGGGGCATGGCAGAGGGCCGAAAGGCGGAAAAGGGCCGGGTTTCTACCACCTTTCGCCGTGCAGGCTCCAGATCAGCCCGACCTATTTGCCACGTTTTCCCGAACTGCGCAGTTTTTCCCCTTGCAGCCAACGCGTCATCGTGGAAAGTGAACAGGCGGTGAGATGTTTATGAGCAGTCTGATTCCCACCACCACCGACGACGCTGCGGCCCGCTTGCGGGACCTGGATCTTCTCGATCCCGGTGACCTGAATCGTGTCATCGCCGAACTCGGCGGCACCAACGTGCCGATGGAAGCATTCTTTCAGACGTTGCTTCGGCGGGAACTGATCACCCGCTACCAGGTGGAGCGGATGCTCAAGGGCGAGCGGTATGGCTTCATCTACGGTCATGCCAAGGTGCTCTACCAGGTGGGGGCTGGTTCCTTCGCCAGGGTGTATCGAGCCGTCGATCGGCTGACCGGCAGGATTCTGGCGGTGAAGGTGCTTCGAAACCGCTACTCAAACGATCCAGCCCGCTGCGCGACGTTTCAGCGGGAGGCCATGACGGGTCGATTGCTCGATCATCCCAACATTGTCCGGATCGAGGATGTCGGTCAGGAGGGGGGCTTTAGTTTCATCACGATGGAGTTCATCGAGGGGCAGAATCTTCGTGAGCTCATCCGCCTTCGTGGGGCGTTCGATGTGAAGCGTGGTCTGGACCTCATTCGACAGATCGCCTCAGCGCTTGAGTATGCCCACGGAAAGGGAGTCACGCATCGGGACATGAAGGCGTCCAACGTGTTGATCTCCTCGTCCGGTGTCGCCAAACTCGTCGACTTTGGGCTCGCCGGAGTCAAGTCTGCCACCGACAAGGCACTGAGTACGGCGCAGCCGCGGACGCTCGATTACGCCACGCTTGAACGGGCGTCAGGCAGCCCGAACGATTCGGTGCAGGGAGACATTTACTTCCTCGGCACGATGGCCTATCTCGCCATCTCCGGACACGCTGCGTTGCAGGAGTCACGGGATCGTGCAGAGCGGGGGAATCCCAAACGCTTCACATCGGTGGTGCCGGTGAGCGATGTGGTGCCGTCGCTCCCGCGCGAGGTCATCAATGTGATCACCAAAATGATGGCCCTTGATCCGGCTGAACGATTTCAGTCGGCAAGCGACGTGCGCCGGGCCGTGGAGGCCCTGGCAACCCAGTCGGCGGCCGACGTCGGCGCCGTGGAACCG
>JAQBZA010000075.1 GCA_027622795.1 Planctomycetota bacterium
GCGTGCGGTCCATGCCGATGATCATCCCGCCGGGCCGGGCGTTGTCGTGAAACTCCGCGCCGGGGTCGACGATCACCGCAGGCGCAAGCGGATCGTGCTCCCGCACCTGGACGCCGTCGGCCAGCACGAGCAGCACGAGTTTCTTGAATCGCAGCTGCTCACCCGCCATTACGGCCTTGCGGTAGAGGCTCACGCGGTTGATCTCGCCGGGAAAGAGCTGCGCTTCGGGCACATCGACTTTGGCGAACCCCGCGGCGGCCAGCGCCGTCTCCTGGCTGGCGGCACCAGGCCGCACGGTTGGCGTCAGGGCGAAAAGCGTGCCCGACCGGGTGACTGTCACGTTCGTCTGCTCGATGCTCGTCCGCAGGAAGGGAAGATCGTGCACCGCAGCGGGCATCTCGTCGATCGCGTAGTCGCGGTCCGTGAAGAGCTTCACGCCGCGTTTCATGATCGCAGGCGGCGGCGGTGGTGGCGCGGGCCATTCGATCCGCTTCAGCCCCTGCTGTGGCTCAAACTCGCCCACGGCCTCGAGCCGGCCGAACATGATTCGCTCCTTGCGGGAGGCGTCATGGTCGCCCTGGGTCACGGTCAGCCAGATCGTGCCTGCGTGTTCATGAAACGTCGGGTATTGGAAGGACTGCGGCGTCTCGAAGCGATACTTCCGGCTCCAGGTCTTGCCATCGCGGGAGATGTCGATGTTGAAGACGCTGCGGATGACACCATTGATCTTCGTGGCCTCCTGCCAGCCGAGATAGTAAGTATCGCCAAATCGGTCAAACGTGGGCTTGGAGTTCGCGCCGTTGGGCACGAAGGGAAGTTCCTTCCCGGGCGTCCAGATCTGGCCGTCAGCGCTCGTCGTGAAGTGATAGTTGCCGGCGTCATTGCGACAGATCGCCATCCAGGTGCCGTCGGGCAGCCGGTTGACGGCCGACTCGCTGAGCGCGGCGGTCTGCGGCTCGTTGTAGTGACCAAGGATTTCAAACGTCGCGAAGTCATCGCGGACTTGAGCCAGGGCGTTTTGCTGGCCGGGAAAATTGTTCAGGGCGACGTAGGTACGGCCAGCAAACGTCTTGAAGGAGTCGAAGAGATAGAGCCCGAAATCGCGGGGCGGCTTGGTGAAGCCCTGGGCGGCCGCGTCGGCATGAAAATGCCGCGGTTCCATGCCGACGACGCCGGCAGCGGTCACGAGCTTCGCCTTGTGGATTGTGGTGACGAACGTGCGGGTCCGCAGGTTGAAATCGCGATACCATGTCTGGGCCTGCCGCTGGCCCGGCTGCTCGCTCGCGAAGTAGCACCGCAGCGTGTCGTCGTCCGTGCGGATGATCCGTGGCACGAAACAGGCCCCCACGGGCAGCGTCGCATTGGCGAAGACCTGCTCGCTGCGGGCGAAGGGGATCACCTCCTCGACCACGGGCGGATCGAGGGTGACGATCGAGAGGCTGCAGTAGATTTCCGCCCAGGCCGCACTCTCCCCGCCCCGCACGTCATTGACCTCGGCCACGACGTAGGCCCGATCGCCGACGCAGACGAACTCGGCGTCATGGGCTCCCTTCACCTGCGGGGCGGTCACCCGCACCAGACGGCGGAGCACGGCGTCGCCGGCCAGGGCGGGGTCCCAGCCGGCCGGCAGGAGGCTCGGGCCACGAACGGACGTGTCCCGTGACTGCACCAGGGCGTCCGTCTCGCCGAGTGTGAAGCGAGTGCTAACGATGCTGTTCTGTTCGGGTCCGGGGGTATTCTTGACGTAGGTCGTCGCGACGAACGTGCCGTCGGGAAGCAGTTCGAGATCGGAGTAGCCGCAGTCGGTGTTGCCGGTGCCGGGGGCGTCGGCGGCCGTGCGGTTGGCGTTGTGCAGCAGCTTGATACGGTATTGGCCTTCGCGGCGGTTTTCGATGTCCTCGAACGTGCCGACCCACGCGACGTAGTGACCGTAGGTGGGGCTGGCCCTGGCCATGTCACGGAAGGCCACGACAAACCTGCCGTCGGGAGCCTGCTTGATGACGTGACGGTCGCCTGTCAGCGCTGCCGGCAGTTCCTCAGGCGGGGTCCAGGTCAGCCCGCCGTCGTCACTGCGGGCGAGCGGGCCGAGGTGACCGGCATGATTCATGCACCAGGCGACGTACATGGTTTGGCCGTCGGCCAGAAGCACGGTGTCACAGTGTCCCTGGTAGACCGTGTCGGTGCCCCGCGCCACAACGACGTGCCGGACAGTGTCGCCGGAGATGTCCACAGTCGGGATGGAGATCGTGCGGGGCGTGTCGGGAGTCGGACCGGCGAAGGCAGGAACGTCGCCTGTCGGATGGGCGGCGCACGGTCCAGCCGGCGCGGCGAGGAGAAGCGTGGCGATGACGACGAAGATAAATCTCATGCTTATTCCTTGTCACCGGAGTGAAGAATCCACCAGTTTGCCCGCTCGGGCGGCACCCGGCGATTGCATCATTTCTTCAAATATTTGCAAAAATTTGTCAGTCTGGACCGTTAGCCCATGGCCGCGGCGCGAACGCTGTTTCCCCCGCGCGGTGTGGTGGCCCGACAGTCCACCGACACCGTGGCCGCAGAGTCGCCGGAGGCGCAGGCCGCGCTCGAGATGATTCGCGCACGGGCCTGCGTCACCCTCGGCCGCTACCGCCGGGAGATGCGTCGCGGGTAATGCGGCATCAGATCGGTGCCAATACACGGTCGTCGCGCCGCCATGGTCCGGCGGGTCGCCGTCGGTAGAATCTGAAGGATTATGCCCCCCATCGTCACCCTCATCACCGACTTCGGCTCCGGGTCCGGCTATGTCGCCGAGATGAAGGGACGGCTGCTCCATGCGAAGACGCCGTTTAGGCTCATCGACATCGCCCATGATGTGCCACCGCATGATGTGCGTGCCGCGGCCTGGCTCGTCGGGCAGGCGTGTTCGGCCTTTCCGGCCAACACACTCCACCTCAACGTCGTCGATCCTGGCGTGGGCACGTCGCGGCGGCTCATCTGGGCGCGGATTGGCACGCAGCAGTTCATTGCTCCCGACAACGGCGTCCTCTCGTGGGCGACCACCAAGACGCCGCTGGCCAAGGCCCGCATCCTGACGCCACCAATGGGTATTGCCGCCACGTTTCATGGTCGCGATGCGATCGCGCCGCTGGCGGTCGAGATTATCGATGGGGCAGCGCCAGAATCACTCGGCACACAAGCGGGGCCACTTGTGTCGCTCAACTGGCCGCAGCCAACGGAAACGTCAGCCGGCATCGTCGGCGAGGTGATTCATGTCGACACGTTTGGCAACCTGATCACCAACCTCTCGGCCTCGCTGCTGCCTCGGCTCGAGCGAGCCGGCTGGATCCGCGTGGGAGCCAACGAGATTGCCACGATCGTTCACACCTACGGTGAGGCGCCGCGGGACACGCCTGTGGCCCTGGCCGGCTCGCAGGGCTTTCTCGAAATCGCGGTCGTCGAAGGCCGCGCTGACACTCGCCTCGCCGCCGGTGTCGGCACGGCGGTGGAGCTGCCGTGAGGAGTTCGAAGGCAATCCAACCAGAGGCAATCAGGCGGGAAACTCGACCGTGCGTCCGGTGCGGAAAGACTCATCGGCAGCCAGCACAATCCGCAGGCTGTTGACCGCGTCGGCCATGTGGGTCGAGAGATCCCGGTCATTTTCGATCGCATCGAGAAACAGTTTCTGCTCAAGCAGGCAGAGGCCGTCGTGGTCGGGTTCGTCGGCACACTCGATGAATTCATCGGCCTTGCTAAACGAGCCGTCGGCCGTCAACTGGCCATGGTGCAACCGGAGCCGCGCAGCCTTCGTATGATCTTCGACACTGTCGCTGGCCACACTCCCGTCCTGCACGCCCACGATGCTCACACAGCCCTGCGGACCGACAACATCCTTCACGAAGAAGGCAACGTCGCTCATCATCGGCCCCCAGCCCGCCTCATACCAGCCGACCGAGCCGTCGGCGAACGTCACCTGCAGGTTGCCGTAGTTGTACATCCCGGGCTCGAGTTCTTCGGTCAGCCGTGCCCCAATCGCGCTCACCCGCACGGGCTTGGCCTGCGTCATCAGACACATCACATCGACATAGTGTACGCCGCAGTCAACAATTGGCGACATCGATCGCATGAGTTGCTTGTGCGTCTCCCACATGGAGCCCGATGACTGCTGATTCAGATTCATCCGCATGACAAGCGGCTTCCCGAGTGTGCGGGCCGTCTCGACAAACTTGGCCCACGTCGGATGCACACGGAGGATGTAGCCGATCACGAGTTTACGGTTGGCCCGACAGGCTGCGGCCACCACCTCTTCGGCCTCGGCCACGGTCACGGCAATCGGCTTTTCCAAGAAGACGTGGCAGCCGGCAGCGAAGGCCTGCTTGGCATAGTCGGCATGCGTGTCGGGATACGTGTTGATCGAGACCGCATCGGGATGGGTGGCGGCAAGTGCCTCGGCGAAGTCGGAAAACTGCGGATACTCTGCTCCCACAGCGTCAAGCAGCACCCGCCGCGACTTCTCCCCGCGGGCCACGACCCCCACGATCTCGAACCCGGGCAGGGCGTGGTAGGCCTTGGCGTGCGACATGCCCATATGGCCGCACCCAACGACAAGAATCCGAACGGGCTTCGACATCGAATCAGTTCCTGATGGCGACAGTCATGACACGCGGGGGCACCAGATGCCCGCACCCACCTGTCACGGTAAACTCTTTTCACCATGTTCACCAGCCTTTCGTTTACGGCCGCAAGCGGGCAGCGATCTGATCGCAGCGTCACCGAAGATGACAGACCTCTTACCGCAGTGCTGCGGGAGTGCGATCAGCAGCATGTCTGGCATGCTTTCACGCAGATGCAGGAATACGAGCCGCTCCTGATTGAGCGTGGAGAGGGCTGCTGGCTCATCGACACCGAGGGCCACCGCTACCTTGATGGCTCGGCGAGCATGTGGTGTAACGTCCACGGCCATCGACATCCGCGGCTCGACACGGCGCTCATATCCCAGCTCGGAAAGGTGGCCCACACCACCAACCTCGGCCTCTCCAATCCCACGACGGTCGAGTTTGCCCGGCGGCTTGTCGAAATCATGCCGGTGGGCCTCACGCGGATCTTCTTCTCCGACGACGGCTCGACGGCGATCGAGGCGGCCCTCAAGATTGCGTTTCAGTTTTGGCTGCAGGCCGACCGCGACCGGCCCCAGCGGCGGACGAAATTCGTGGCGATCGGCGATGCCTATCACGGCGACACGCTCGGCGCGATCGGCATCGGCGGAGTCGATCGGTTTACCGCGCTCTTCATGCCACTCACCTTTGACGCGATCCGCGTGCCCTCACCGGGCGGGCCCGATCACGCCACGTCCGCGGCCACACCATCCTGCGCCGAGGCCCTTGCGCACCTCGAACGCATCTTCGTCGAGCATGCAGGCGACATCGCCGCGATGGTAATGGAGCCACTCATGCAGGCCGCCGGTGGCATTCTCGTGCACCCGGTCGGCTACCTCTGCGGCGTTCGTGAACTCACGAAAAAATACGACATCCTCCTGATTCTCGATGAGGTGGCCACTGGCTTCGGCCGCACCGGCTCGATGTTTGCCTGCCAGCAGGAGCAGGTGAGCCCCGACATCCTTTGCCTCGCCAAAGGCCTCACCGCTGGCTACCTCCCCATGGCTGCCACGGTGACGACCGACCGCGTCTGGGATGCTTTTCTCGGCGCGCATGCCGAGCGACGCACGTTTTTTCACGGCCATACCTATGGCGGCAACCCGCTGGCGGCGGCCGTGGGGCTCGAGTCCCTCAACCTCTTCCGCGATGAGCGGCTTCTGGATCAGTTGCCTGCGAAGATCGACAGGCTGCGCGAGCATGCCGACCGGATCGCAAGGCTCAACCATGTGGGTGACGTGCGGCAGTGTGGGCTCACGGCCGGCTTCGATCTTGTTGTCGACAAGGCCTCCCGCACCCCGTTTCCATGGCAGGAGCAGCGGGGCATGCAGGCCTGTCGCGCCGCCCGACGGCACGGCGCCCTGCTGCGGCCACTGGGCGACGTGGTTGTGATCATGCCCCCTTTATCGATCACACTCGACGAACTCGACCGGCTCTGCGCAGCCACCGAACGTGGGATTCAAGACGCCACGACGCGTGCCGCAGATCTCTCTTCCGCCCCCTCACCCGCTCCCTGAATCGTCGCCATGCCACGCCACGCCAATCCCGTCACCGACCCACATTTTCTTCTCGGCACTGACGCCGCCCGAGAACTCTATGCGGCCGCCGCGGAAGAGCCAATCTACGACTACCACACACACCTCCCACCGGAAGAGATTGGGAGCGACAAGCAGTGGGCGAACCTCACCGAGGTGTGGCTCGGTGGTGACCACTACAAGTGGCGGGCGATGCGGGCCAATGGCGTGCCCGAAAGCCACATCACCGGCGCTGCCCCGCCGTATGAAAAATTCCTCGCCTATGCCCAGACGATGCCGCGGCTGCTGCGAAATCCCCTCTGGCACTGGACGCATCTGGAACTGTCACGAGTCTTCGGCATCAACGATGTGCTCGACGAGGCTTCAGCACCGCGGATCTGGGCCGCCGCCAACGAGCAACTGGCCACCATTTCCGCCCGCTCACTCCTGAGACACTTCCGCGTGGCGATGGTCGGCACCACCGATGACCCCGGCGACGATCTCGCCCAGCACGTGACGATCGCAGGGCAGGGGATCGGCACACGGGTCTATCCCGCCTTCCGCCCCGACAAGGCGCTCGCGGCCGACCGGCCCGACGCACTACGATCGTGGGTCAACCGGCTCGAGCAGGCCGCCAGCATCGAGTGCACCACCTTCGATGGGCTGCTCGCCGCGATCGACGCCCGCCATGCCTTCTTTCATACCCATGGCAGCCGACTGTCCGACCACGGCTTGAACCATGCCTTCGGCCGCGGCGGCACGCGGTCGGAGGCGGCGGCGGCCTATGCGGCAGCCATGGGAGGTGAGGCCGTGACCGGCGCGGCCCTCGATGCCTACCGCGGCTTCTTGATGGTGTATTTCGGAGAGCTCGACGCCAACCGCGGCTGGGTCAAACAGCTCCATCTCGGGGCGCTACGCAACCCTAACTCGCGGGCTCTCCGTGATCTCGGCCCCGACACCGGCTTCGACTCGGTCGGCGACTACCCGCAGGTTGAAGGTCTAGCCGGCTATCTCAACGAACTCGAATCGAGAGGCCGCCTGCCGAAGACAATTCTTTACAACATCAACCCCCGCGACAACTATCCCTTCGCTGCGCTCTGCGGTAGCTTTCAGGGAGAAGGGATCCGCGGCAAGGTCCAGTTTGGTAGTGGCTGGTGGTTTCTCGACCAGCTTGACGGGATGCGGTGGCAGATCGACACCCTTTCGCAGCTCGGCCTGTTGACCAACTTTGTCGGCATGCTCACTGATTCGCGCAGCTTTCTCTCATATCCCCGACACGAGTATTTCCGCCGGCTACTCTGCAAGATAGTCGGTGAAGATGTCGAGGCAGGCCTCCTACCGGCCGACATGCCATTGCTTACGGGCCTTATCCGTGACATCGCCTTCCGCAACGCCGCTGCGTTCTTTGGAATGCTTCCTGGTGACGTCTGATTCGCAGCACGAACTGGCCGCGTTTACTGCGCGACGGACTTGCTGCCCTCGGTAGAGCCCCCGATCGGAGCCCCTTCGGGCAACGGCCGACAGGCCGTCGCGATGCCCAGCCGGTAGAGTTCTTCGCGGACCTTGCGGAAGCCCTCGAAGCTGTCGGGATAGCACCAGAGCGTGACCGTCACGTCCGGAGTAGCGTTGGCGAGCAGCGAACGAAATCGTGACTGACTCCCCAGCGCCGCCTCCACCCGCTCACCGATCCCCGGCCCGACGGGCCGCACCACCCACTCCCGCGACCGCACGAGCACCTGCCCCCGGGCCTGATCAATTTTTGTCTCGATCACATAGTCGAGCGTGAAATCCTGCTCCGGTCCGACCGTCTCGATCCGGTTGGACATCGCCGCGAGATTGCCCTGCTGCCGTCGGGTCTGCCCCTTGGCGAGTTCGAAGAGTTCGGTGAGCGGGATGTAGGCAATGCGGTCGCCCTCGAGGCGAAAGTGAATCTCCTCACCGGTGACGGTGCGGCCGATCGGCGTGGGATAGGCGAGTACCTCTTCCGTCGTCTGTGGCGCATGGGCAAGGCCCTGTGCCTCCAGTTCCGTCTTCTCAATCTCTGCCTTGAGCCGCTGCTTCTGCGCGGCTGCCTCCGCCACCTTCACCCGCTCGGAGTCGGCAGCCGCCTTCCGCTGCTCCACCTCGCGGGTCGCCGCCGCCACTGCCGTCGCCAATTCCACGCGAGTCGTATTGGCCGCCATGGCGGCAAGCGTGATCTCTTCTCCCTGCTCGACCAATTCCTGAACCGCATTCTCAGTGATCGCCACCGTCGCCTCCAGAGTTTCAATCTCTCGCTCAAGGGCGACCGCCTGCGAGTCGTCGGAGGCCACAGGCTCGAATACGAGTTGCTGGACGCGACCCCCAATCACCATGACGAGGATGATCAGGATGCCAACGATGTTGGTCACAACGTCGAGGAACGAATCCTGCCCGGCCGATTCGACTTCCGCGGAACGATAGCGTCGCATGGGGAATGATCCTCGTCGTCAATGCCGCGCTAGCGGACTCGTCGTCGTGTGCTCGTCGGATAGACCGGGGGCAGCCGCCGGACGGCGTCCTCTTCGCCCTTGCGGCGTGTTTCCAGACCGCTGTCGGCCAACAGCCGCTCGATGTCTTCGCGTCGCGATCGCCCGTCAGCGGTCTCGGAGAGGACCAGTTGCGGGTTCCAATACATCCGATCACCAGCCAGCCCCCAGCCGCTCACATGGCGGTGCACGGCCTTGACCAGCGGATCGATCGCTTCGGCAGTGTCCGGGCCCAACGGAATGCGGTTGACAACCGCCCGCACGCCATCGTCATAGACTCGCAGTTCGTCGTATGAACATTCGATGTGGATCGGGCGCGTCAGCGGGATGGGGCGATCGGCCGTCGCCAGGCTGGCCCAGTTCTTGCCACGGGCGCCGGCCATTGATCCCGGCGACATGCTGGCCGACAGGCTGCTCCCCCCGGGTCCTCCGGCCGCGCCACCGGCCTGCAGCATGCCGGGCAACTGCGGGCCACCGGTGCCGGCACTGCCACCGGCACCACTCGCCATTGAGTTGCTCGCTCCGCTACCCGCCTGGCCAGGCTGGCCTTCAGCCCCGCCGCCCGGCCCACCCGACGTCTGACCTGGCAGCGCGGAGCCACCGGGAGCGGGTCCACTGGCAGCGGCTGCGGCAGCCGGACCATCCGGTGGAGATTCTCCCGACGCACCAGGAGAGCCGCCCATCTCTTGACCACGACGGCCGCCAATGCTGGCGACACTCCCACCGCCCTGAGCACCGAGCATGCGGTCTGCCCCCGCCGAAGACCCTACCTGTGATCCCACCCCCATTGTTTTATCACCAAACACCGAACCACTGCCCGCCCCGCCAAAGGGACGGGCTGGAGCCTGCGCGGCCGTGCCGTAGCGGTCGCCGAGTCCACCCTGAGAATCGCCGTCGCCTGAACCATTCGCCAAGCCACCAGTGCCCCTCGCAACCCCTGAGGCCGTGCCCGCGCCCGGGCCATATCCAGTGCCGTTGCCAATACCCTCACCGCTGCCGCCACCGAACCCGCCACCGCCTTCCCCGCCCGTGATCCCGCGGGCCGCCTGCTGTCGGCTCCACTCCCATTGCGACTGATCACCAAGCACGCTCGGCCCTTCGTTGGAGACCGCGCCTCCGCGGGTTGTCGACGCTCGGTATTGTGTGGTCGGTCGTGACGGCTTGGCCGAACGCCGAGACATCAACCAAGCCAGTCGTTCTCGTGACTCATCAACTGCCCGCTTCTCCACCTCTGCCAAGAGAGGGTCACGGGGAGGAAACTCGAGCGTCCAATCCTCATCGATAAGTTGATAGCCAAAGTCACTCCCCCACGACTGGATCGCGTCCCGCGCAGCGTAGTAGGCCATGACACCTGATGGTCGGACAAGCAGCAGGGGATAGGGCTGCACCGCCTCCTCCCCACCACCCGGCGTGGTGTTGGCGATGTGCTCACGGGCAGCGCGGAGTGCACTGGCGAGTGGATTGCCAGGCCCCGACGGCCCCTCGAAATCGCTTGGCGTGAGCCGGATGCCTTCCGGCTGCAGGTAGACACCCTCGATGGAACACTCAATGTACAGTGGCCGTCGATGAGTTCCCGAAGCACCCTCATAGGGAACCACTGCATACTTCGCCGGGCGACCGTGCGCATCACGGCGTTTTTCATCCAATGATTCACGGGCACTCTTGAGCCGTTGCTCGAGTCGGGCAAGCTCACCATCGTCGACATGCATCGCGGAATCGTCGGCGGCCAGGGCCGCGGCTTCTCGCTCCAGATCGTCAAGTTCATCGGTGAGCGACCGCACATGTTCCTCGATGCCTGCCAACTGAAGCCGTGCCTTGGCCAGATCATCGGTCGTCTTACCTCGAATCGCATTCACCTGATCCAGCCGCCAGGCCAGAGACTCTTTCACGAGCCCGAGGTCGGCCTCTTCCTGCTCACGAGCACGTTGCTGCTCAGCCGTTTCTCCTTGCTGCCGGCTCGCACGGCTGAAGAGCACAAGCAAGACTAAGAGCGCTCCCATCGTGCACAGCAACACGGCGAGAAAGGGAAACAGCGAAATGGCAGGCCCCTCC
>JAQBZA010000076.1 GCA_027622795.1 Planctomycetota bacterium
GCCGTGTCGGCCTTGAGTTTCTGCCGCTTGTCGTGGGTCTTCCGGCCGCGGCCGATCCCCATCAGCACTTTCACCCGGCCGTTTTTGAAATACATCTTCAGCGGCACGAGCGTCAGCCCCTTTTCAAACGCCATGCCGGCAAACTTCTGAATCTCGCGGCGATGGAGGAGGAGCTTCCGCTGCCGCTTTGGCTTGTGGTTGAGCTGATTGGCCTTCTCGTATTCGGGGATGTCGCAGCCGAGCAGCCACACCTCATTGCCTTCGACCCGCCCATAGGCGTCGTCGAGCGACATCCGCCCGGCCCGCAGGCTCTTCACCTCGCTGCCGACCAGTGCGATCCCACATTCAAGCGTCTCGAGAATTTCATAGTCGTGGCGGGCCTTGCGATTTTCGGCCACCACCCGCTCCTGGCCGGCATCGGCCGCCTGCCCCTTGGCTGCGCGGCGGCCCGATGATTTTCCCAATGCCGGTTTTCCCGACCTTGGGGGCGACGGCTGAGTCGGCTTGGGAGCGGCCACGGATCACTCGTAATTGTGGGCAGGCAGGATTCCTACAGATTACACTGAAGACTTTGCTTGGTTCATCGGATCTTCTTTTTTTTGTCCTGTTTTGTGAGCCGCCAATGCCCTTTATCTGCCACGTCATGGTGCGCACCTGTTTCGCAGGTGTGGTGTTGCTATTCGGTTTTGGACATTCGCTGGCCCAGGCCGAGTCAGAGGAAACCTCGCCCGGCTTCATCTCTGGTGACACGCGCCCTTCCGGCAATGGCCCCTCAGTCCGCGTTCCCGGTGGCTGGATGGTGGCATACGATGAGACGATCCCAGGTACCGATGTCTCGTTTCGGATGATTCCTGTGCCGGGAGGAACGTTTCAAATGGGGAGTGGCGCTGATGAAGCAGGCCGCAGCGACATCGAGGGGCCGTTGTTTGAGGTTACCGTGGCGCCAATCTGGATCGGTCAGTGTGAAGTGACATGGCGAGAATACAAGGTGTACATGGCTGCCTGCGATCTCTTCAAAGCGCTCCAGGCTATCGGGGAACGAGTGGTGACTGACGAAAATCAGGCCGATGCCATCACTGCTCCGTCGACCCTTTATGACCCCACCATGACCTTCACCAATGGCGAGGACCCACTCCAACCAGCCGTCACCATGTCGCAGTTCGCTGCTCGCCAGTACACAGGCTGGCTCAGCGGCTTGACAGGGAGGTTCTACCGATTGCCCACGGAAGCCGAGTGGGAACACGCCTGCCGGGCGGGCTCAACAACGCCGTGGTCAAATGGGTCTGATGCCAGTTCACTGGCCGAGGTGGCATGGTTCGTCGACAACGCTGACGATACGACCCATCCAGTTGGCATGAAAAAACCCAACGCGTGGGGGCTCCACGACATGCATGGCAACGCAGCTGAGTGGGTGGTCGACGAGTTGTTGGAGAAAGGCTATGACCGACAGTCAGGGCTTCCCCAACCTGTGAGTTGGGATATGGCGATCGAGTGGCCTCAGAATCTCTCGCCCCGTGTCGTTCGGGGAGGAGCCTACTACGATGAACCATCCGAGTGCCGTAGTGCGGCTCGGCGGGGCTCACAGGATCAAGAGTGGAAAGAGGTCGATCCCAACTACCCGAAGAGTCCATGGTGGTACACTGAAGAACCCGCGCTTGGCGTTGGGATGCGAATCGTGCGACCGCTGGAACTTCCCGAACCCGGAGCCCGTCGTCGATGGTGGGACGCCGACATTGAAAGTATTCGAGATGACATCGCCAGTCGCATGAACGAGGGCCGCGGAGCGCGGGCCGTCGTTGACCCGCGTCTGCCCGCAGACGCCAAGTCGGCTGGCCTTCTCCCGTAACTCTTTTCCCCGTGAAATTCCCCACGCTGAGCAGGAAGTGAACAATGGTTTCGAGACTCCCAATCCTCGCCGTGCTTCTTTGTGTTGTCGGGCTTCCCTCGCGTGCCGCTGACTGGCCTGACTGGCGCGGCCCCAACCTCGACCGCCACTACGATGGACCGCCTCTGGTAACGAGTTTCGATCCCGAGGATGGCACCAACGTTCTTTGGAAAAATGATGAGGCGGGTGGGATTTCGACACCCGTGATCATGGGGGGCCGGCTCTTTACGCTGGTGCGTCACAAGCCCGGCACCAAGGCAGAGGCCGAGAAAGTGCTCTGTCTCGACGCACTCACTGGGAAGAAACTATGGGAAAATATCTTTCATGTGTACCTCTCCGATGTGCCTGCCGAGCGGGTCGGCTGGTCGGCGGTGGCCACTGATCCGGAGACCAACACCGTTTTCGCACACGGCGTGTGCGGAGTATTCACGGCCATCGATGCGACGACTGGCAGGACAAAGTGGCAGCGGTCACTTCATGAAGAGTTTGGGTTTCTATCCACCTACGGTGGAAGAACCAACGTCCCCGTTGTTTTTGAGGATCTTGTCATTGCCAGTGCCGTTGTCACGGGGTGGGGTGATACGGCCCGACCGGCCCATCGATTTCTCGGTCTCGACAAGGCGACAGGGGTGGTCCGCTGGATGAACGGCACCCGGGAACTGCCCGAAGACACTACCTACAGTTCTCCATCGATCACTGATTTCGGTGGCACGGCAGCCATCGTGTTTGGCTCCAGTGACGGCAGCATCTGGAACTTTCAGCCGCGCACCGGCAAGCCTGTTTGGCAATTTCGCTTGTCGCGACGTGGAGTCAACGCCTCGCCCCTGGTTGTTGACGACATGATCTATGCGTCGCAGGCCGAGGAAAACCTCGACAACACGTCAATGGGCTCCGCGACGGCCTTTCGGGCTGGAGGAACTGGTGACATCACCAGCACGCAGCTCGCCTGGCAGCACAAAGGAATTACCGACGGCCGATCCATGCCGGTGCTGTTGGCAGGCCGCGTGTACTTCGTCGAGGACGGTGCGAAAGTCAATATTTTTGATACGTCAACTGGCCAGCGCGTTGGACGGCCGCAAAAGCTCCTCGGCACGATTGTCCGCGGCAGCCCGCTGGTAGCGGACGGAAAACTCTACATCTGCTCCACGAGTGGCTGGCATGTCATCGAGCCAACGGAGGATGGCATCCGGTTCGTGAACCGCATGCGGCTTGTTGACGATGACGAAGTGACCGCCTCACCGATTGCAGCTGACGGCCGTCTCTATCTCACCACGTCCTCTCGCATCTACTGCCTCGGTCTTTCTGGAAATATTGAACCCTCGTCCGCAACTCCCACGCGATCGCAGCGGGTGGCGGCAGCCACCCGTGCTCCCCCGGGGCGACCGGCCTGGGTGCAGGTGGTGCCGGCCGAGGCACAGATTTCTGCCGGCGAAACGCTGCAGTTGTCCGTACGGCTTTTTGATGATGCTGGACGGCTTGTGAAGGATTCGCCAGCCGAGTTTTCCACAACCGTGGGTACGGTCACTCAAGATGGCTCCTTCACGGCCCCTGTGGGGCAGCATTCCGCAGCGGTGGTGACGGCAAAGGTCAACGGGCTCGAGGGCAGGGCACGGATCCGCTCGATGCCACAGTTGCCTTGGCGATTCGATTTTGAAGCGATTCCTTTCGCTCCCCATCCGAAGACTGGCATGCTCCAGGGGGAGCCTCCTCTGCCATGGATCGGCATGCGCTATCGGCATGTTGTTCGCGAGGTCGACGGCTCCAAGTGTCTCGTCAAGGTAACTACCATCCCCAAGGGCACCAGAAGTCAGGGCTGGATCGGCCCCATTGATTTGCACGACTACTCAATCCAGGCCGATTTCCGCGCCCAGGAGACGGGAGTGGAAAAGCCCGGTTCTCCCGCGTCAGACGCCCGGGCCTCGACCGATTCTGACGCCGAGGCTTTTACGCAGGCCTTTGGAAACCCTGTGGAACTCGAAAAGGCTCGGATGCCCGACATGGGCCTCATCGCCCAGCGCTACACGCTTGACCTGATGGGGTCAGCACAGCAGTTGCAGCTTCGGTCGTGGCCACCGCAAGTGGCTACTCATTTTTCAAAGACGATTCCATTTTCGTGGGAGGCAGGCCGTTGGTACACGATGAAGTTCGAGGCGCGTACCGACAGTGCCGATGCCGTGCTCCGCGGCAAGGTTTGGCCACGAGGAGAGCCCGAGCCACCGATCTGGACGATCGAAGCCCGACACGAAACGGGTAACGTTCAAGGGAGTCCGGGATTTTTCGGCAACTCAAAGGATTCTGAGGTCTACATCGATAACGTTTCCGTGGAGGCGGTAAAATGATGAAGTTTTTTCTGCATGGAATCATGATGGCGGTGGTGGCCGTACCGGCCGCTGCCGCAGAGTGGAATCAGTGGGGCGGCTCTGCGATCCGAAACAACGTTTCGACAGCGAAAAACATCCCGACCGACTGGAATCCCGGTGAATTCGACTCCGCGACGGGAAACTGGAAGCCGGAGACGAGCAAGAATGTTGCCTGGGTCGCGGCCCTTGGCAGTCAGTCCTACGGAAATCCGGTCGTCGCCAGCGGCAAGGCCTTTGTTGGCACCAACAACGGCAAGGGCTGGCTTAAGCGGTATCCCGCCGAGGTCGACCTGGGCTGCTTGCTGGCATTCGACATTTCCGACGGCTCCTTCCTCTGGCAAGACTCGAGTGAAAAGTTGCCCACAGGCCGTGTGCATGACTGGCCTCTCCAGGGCATCTGCTGCGCGCCGCTGGTCGAGGGAGATCGGTTGTGGTACGTCACCAGCCGTGGCGAAGTGAAGTGTCTCGACACCGAAGGTTTCCGCGACGGGGAAAATGATGGCCCATTCACCAGCGAGATGGCCGAGGAAAAAAATGAAGCCGATGTTGTCTGGGTGCTTAACATGATGAAGCAACTCGGTGTTTCTCAGCACAACATGTGCTCCTGCAGTGTGACGGGAGTCGGCGACCTTCTGTTCGTCATCACTGGCAACGGTGTTGACGAGGGTCACATCAACCTGCCCAACTTCAACGCACCGAGCTTTCTCTGTGTCGACAAGCGGGATGGCACCGTCCTCTGGGCAGATAACTCCCCTGGAGCCAACGTGTTGCACGGACAGTGGTCGAGCCCTGCTTACGCGGAAATCGCTGGGGTGCCACAGGCGATCTTCGGTGGGGGTGATGGTTGGGTCTACGCCTTCGATGCGCGAGGGGAGAACGGGCGATCGAAACTGCTTTGGAAGTTTGATTGCAACCCGAAAACGTCGAAGTACACCCTCGGTGGAAGAGCTGATCGCAACCACATCATCGGGACGCCCGTCGTGTACGAGGAACTGGTTTACATAGCCGTTGGTGAGGATCCCGAGCACGGAGAAGGAGTCGGGCATCTGTGGTGTATTGATCCGACGAAGCGGGGCGACATCTCAAGTGAGATTGCCGTGAGCCTCAAGGATCCAAGCAAGCCCCTGCCGCACCGCCGGAATCAGGCTGTTATCGAAGAGGACGGCGAGGTGGCACGTCCCAACCCAGCATCTGCCGCCATCTGGCACTATCCGGGCCTTGACGCCGACGGCAACGGAAAGCTTGATTTTGAAGAGACGATGCACCGCACCTGCGGAACCGTGGTGATTGCGGAGGGAATGTTGTTTGTGGCCGATTTCAGTGGTCTCTTTCACTGCCTCGATGTCAAAACGGGGAAGCCCCTGTGGACTCATGACATGCTGGCGGCTTCTTGGGGGTCGCCATTGATCGTCGATGGAAAGGTCTACATCGGTGACGAAGATGGAGACATCACGGTCTTCGCCCTGGGCAAGGAGAAGGAGATCCTGGCTGAGGTCAACATGGGGAACAGCGTGTACTCGACACCCATCGCTGTTGGTGACACACTTTACATTGCCAATAAAAGTCACCTGTTTGCCATTCGGGAGGGAGCGCAGCCGCTCCAAAAGGAGTGATGTTGATCAACAACGTGACACGTTTTGGCCGACCGGCCTTTCACGTTTGGATGTCGGTCATTCCCGCGTGTCTTGTGGTGTTGGCGTCCGCCTTTCTCCACGGTGCCGAATCGCAATCCCCACTCGACCTTCTCAACACAGCTCGGCGCGTCGTCATTGTTGGTGACTCAATCACCTACGGCGGCGGCTGGGTGGCCGATCTGGCGGCCTGGATGGAGCGAAAAGGGATGACGGCCGACGTGATCAACATGGGGCTTTCGAGCGAGACCGTTTCCGGTCTGTCGGAGGAGGGACATGCCGGTGGGAAGTTTCCCCGGCCCGATCTCGCCGAGCGACTCGATCGCGTGCTCCGCGTGGCCCGGCCGGATCTCGTGATCGCCTGCTATGGCATGAACTGCGGTATTTACCAGCCGCTCGATGAAAATCGATTCCTCGCCTTCAAGGCGGGCATCCAGCGACTTCACGATGCCGTTGAGCGGGCGGGTGCGTCAATCATTCACCTCACGCCTCCGGTGTATGACCAACGGCCTGATCACCCTGGCCCAGCTGGAAAGGTTGACTACGATCGCGTGCTTGATGCTTACGGGAAATGGCTCCTTTCCAAGCGCGCCGATGGCTGGTTCGTAATTGATATTCATGGTCCGATGAAGGAGATGCTCGCCGCCGCCAGGACCAAGGACTCCGCCACGGTGTACGCCCCGGATGCCGTGCATCCCAATGAAGCCGGCGGATGGGCTTTCTGCCGAGCGGTGATTGCCGGGCTGGGAGATACGGAAGCCGCCGCAGCTGAGACGCCAGCCGAGTTGAAGGAATTTTTGCCCCTCGTGAAACAACGAATGGAAATTCTGCGTGATGCCTACCTGTCGGCGGCGGGGCATCTTCGGCCCGGTGTCCGCCCTGGACTACCGCTTGGTGAGGCCGAGGCCAAGGCCCGCGCTCTGACAGAGTCGATCCGCTCGCGGCGGCTGCACTTGATGGGGCGACAGCGGAAGGGGAGCGTCGAATGGCTGAACCCAGTCGAGTGGCCCAAGCCGCCGGTGGTCGATCCCGGGCCAGAGCCGACCGCCTCCGTGCCTCCACCGGCCGATGCGATCGTGCTCTTTGATGGCACAAGCCTCGCTGCCTGGACCAACGGAGAACACTGGAAGGTGTCTGACGGCGTTGCCACCGTAGGCAAGGGCGACATCCGAACAAAACAAGTGTTTGGTGATTGTCAGGTGCACCTTGAGTTTCGTGAGCCGTTGCCGGCAAAGGGAAAGGGCCAGGGTCGCGGTAATTCCGGACTCTTTTTGATGGACATGTATGAGATCCAGATTCTCGACTCCTATCAGGATGGCACTGACGGACCGGTAACCTACTTCGACGGCCAGTGTGGTGCGCTCTACAAACAGCAACCGCCGGCGGTCAATGCCTGTCGGAAGCCGGGTGAATGGCAGACCTATGACGTGTTATTCACACGGCCGCGGTTTCATGATGACGGGACGCTCGCCACCGCGGGACGGGTCAGTGTGCTGCACAATGGCATTGGGATCCATCTCGACACTACGATCAAAGGCAACACGTTTTTTCACGCACCGCCAAGCTACACGAAGCACGCCGACGCCCTCCCCATCCGCCTTCAAGACCACGGCAACCCAGTCCAGTTTCGCAATATCTGGATCCGCGCCTTCGAGCCTCTGGCTCCCATTCCGACCGAGTAGGGCGAATTCCCGATAGCTCCCCTGAAGACGCAAAAAATACCGAGAACGGTAGGCGAGGGGGTCGGCGAACGCTCGAGGAGCGTTGGGCGTATCCTCGCCCCGCGACAAGACTTTTGCCGCCCCCGAGCCGGCGACCTCCGTAGGCGGAAGCGATCTAGGCCAAGCTTTCGAGGATGTCGCGCAACTCGTCGTGCGGTTCGCGGCCATGGTCGGCGGCCCGACCGGCCCGCCGATACCAGTAGCCAGCATTGCCGAGATCGCCCTCGATCTTGTGGATCACCGCATGAATCCAAGCGGCTGTCGGATCGGCTTCATCCTGCTGCACGATCTCGTGGGCCCGTTCCCAGTCGCCCGCCAAGGCGAGGTCGATCGCCTCTCGCAGCTGGGCAGCCGTCATGGGCCAGCCACCGCGAGAGTCGGTTCACCAGCGGCGGTCGATGGGATCCCATGCTCGCTCACCAAGACGACAGGGGCTTTCTTCCGCCATCCAGCCGCCACCCAGCCGTCCTTGCGGGCCACGAGCTGCTCCATCGGGAGCGGGCCGGCGTGCTTGAGTTCACCCGGCAGGTCGAGCGGCTCGACATCGACCACCTCCTTGAAGACCTTGTTGAACCGCTTCTGCAGGATCCGCCGCAGCGACGTCTCGGCGACCGACAACTTCTCGCCCCCACCCGGCACGAAGCCCGGCGGATAGATCTGCACATCGCCATCGCGGACGAGGCGAATCGTTCCGGCGGCCGGCTCGATCCGGTAGGCGGCCCAGATATCCATGGCCGGAAACTCCCGATCACCTGAGGTGAACCGGCTGCCCCGCACGGTAACCTTCACCCGGTCGTCATCGGCATCGAGTTGCACGGGCAGCCGCTTGGCAAACGTGATCGACCACGGCGGCTGATCCGGGTCATTCGCCAGCGACTCCGGCAGTGTGCCGTTGTTTTTCTTGATCTGGTCCTCGACGAATTGCTGCGTGATGGTGCGGCCGCCGAGCGTGATTTCGGCAGCGTTGTTGACCATCGTTTCATGCACCCGCGCCGCAAGGATCGCATCGGGGTCAACCGCGGGTGGCGCCGTGAAGGCAGCAATCTGGTCGGAGAGCGCCTTGCGGGCCACGACCGACATCGTCGAATCGCTCGTGGTCAGGTGGAGCATTTCAGGATACCAGCCCCGCTCCAGCAGCGGCCGACGAAACTTTGTCTGATAGTCGCTGGCGGCCTGGGCCAGCGCCCCAGATGTCTGTGCCTCGAATTGCTGCCGCGCCCGCGCCTCGGCCCGTCCCCGGGAGATCGCTTCAGCCTGGGGGCGAATCTCGGCAATCTTCTTGCTGGCCATCTTGCGAATGAGATTCTTCGCAAACTTACTCTTCACACCGATTCCGGCAGTCCGTGTATTGACATCGGCAGAGGCGGTCGCCGGCAGCGACGTCACCCGCTGGTCGTCAATCATGATCCGCTTGCGGGCATCGAGCGTGGTGGTGCCCTGGGTATGCACCGTAACCGGCCCTTTGCTGCTCCGGGTCGATGAATGGTTGGTGGCATCGAGCACGAGATCGACCACGGCAGCGTTGAGCGACGGCACGAAGTCGAGGAGCACAAACCCCGTCGTGTGGCCCATGCCGCGAACGCGGGTGCCGAGGATCGTGTCGTTGACCGGCGCATGCTCATCCACAATACGGTTCACGGCCGAGGCCAGCAGGTTTTCGTCGACATCGAGATAAAGGTTGGGGCGGCTCACGGCCGACCGCACCCGCGCCACGGTCGCCGGCGCCTGCCGCGATCCCTCCAGCCGGGCCAGAAGTGGGCCGAGCGACTCCAACGACTCGGTGGTGCCGGTCGTAGCAGCTTCAGTAAGCGTTTCAGTCAATTTTGTGAGCCGTTGTGCCAACACCTTCTCGGCAGCCGGATTCGTGGCGGCATCGACCGCGTCGAGATAGCCGCCGACGGCGCGGCGAACTGCGGCAAACTCTGGCATTTCGAGACCGTTCTCCTCGGCGTCAAGGCGGCGATAGATCCGCAGGAGCGTGGCTGGATCGGCATTGCTGCCCGCGGCAGCCTGCTCGGTGAGGGTCGGCCAGTCGAGGTAGGCCTTCCATGCCTCACCGCTCTTGCTCCGCCGCAGCAGGGAATCGAGAGGGGTCATGGCGGCCCGTACCTTGGCGGCGGCGGCATCCATGTCGGCGGCTGAAGGGCTCCGAAACGCCTCGCCCTCGCCGAGCGGGTTGGCCGCAACGGTGGCCAGATCGGTGGCGGCTACCGGCGGCGGCAACCAGCCAGCAAGCACCACCGCGGCCGCTACGGCGACTCCGGCAAAACGACGACCGTGCGAAAGACCACTCATGAAGACCGCCTGTCTGAAAACGGGTGAAAAGATGGCGAACCAGGCGGGAGTGTAACGATTATGCCGATTTTTCCCATGCCAAACCCGACCGTCCCGTACCCCCCTCGTGTTTGGGCAGGCGGGCAATTTTCTGCAAATTGGCCTAACCGGGTGTGATCACTCGACTTCTGGGCCGCTGGCCGACGCCTAAGTCCAGCAAACTTGTCGCGACAGGCAAAGCCCGCCCTGCCCTCGCCTCTTGCCAAGGGGTAGCCGCTGCCATTCAATCGCGATTCTCAGAGCGGACGGCTCAGGACTCGACACGGACGCCATCAAAAGGATTTGTTGCCATGAACATTATGTTCTCTGCGCGGTCGCGGCGCACGCGATTCATCACCGTCAGTACGATCACTACGGTGCTGGCCGTGATCACCGCAGTGTTGGGAAACGGACCGCTCGTCGCCCGCCCTGCAGCTGCCGCCACCCCCGATCGAAAGGCGGCGTTCGAGACGGCCGGCATTCCCCGTATCGACGACTATGCGGCCGCCTGCGAAGCGGCTCGAGCCGCACAGGCCATGCTTTTGGTGTCGGTCGAGCCCAACGGTGGCGATCCGACCGACACGGCCGGGCAGCGGCTCGAGCGAGCCGATCTGCGGGGGCGGTTCCTGCGGAGCGGCACGCC
>JAQBZA010000077.1 GCA_027622795.1 Planctomycetota bacterium
CCGTCACAGAGTTGTCGGGCCGCCGCCATGCCGGCCAGACCGGCCGGCCCCGTGCCACGGAGGATACGGTGGAGAATGGTTTCTGCCTGATCATCGGCCGTGTGCGCTATAGCCACGTGACGAGCACCTGCCTCACGCGCCACCTCTTCAAAGAAGCAATACCGTAGCCGCCGAGCCCGTGCCTCGAGGCCTTCACCGCGTGACGGTCCCCTCACGCTCAAATACTGTGTCCTGAATTGCAAACCAAGTCTGCTGGCCAGGGCAGCAACGACGTCGCGGTCGGCCGACGCGTCCGGGCGCAGATCATACTCGGCGTGTGCCACGACCACCTTTGCAGCCGCCTGGGCGCTAGGAGCGAGGGCGACAAGCGCCAAGGCGAGGGCCATGCTGTCTGCTCCCCCCGAAACGCCCACCACAACGGGGGCTTGCCACAACGCATGACGCGATAGGCCAATTTCGACAGCGGCGAGGAACGGATCTTTGGTCATGGAAGTAGTCGCCATCAGAAAAACACGTGCAAAAACCGGTGACTTCAGGGAAATATGCTACTCCACTGAAAACGAATCATTTCGATCTTCAAGCGGGATTGAGCCGGTCTCGACCTCCCGATACCCTCCTCTCCCACAACGATTTCGGTGCCACCTGAGGACTCACCCATGCTCCCCGCCACCTCTCCACCCCGTTCCCTGCTTTCCGCCTCCGCTGCCTCGCTTCTGGTCGTTGCGTTGGGGGGCTGCTCCACGCTGGGCACGATTGCCTACCTTGTCCAACCCAATGACGTCCCCGCGGAATACGACGGGCTTCGTGGCAAACATGTCGCTGTTGTCTGTCGACCGATTGTCGAATTGGAATTCAGCGATGCGGGTTCGGCCCGTGAACTGGCTGCCGTTGTGGGCGCCCTTGTCGGCCAGAACGTCCGCAAGGCCAAGGTAATTGGCCAACAAGAGGTCGCCCGGTGGATTGACGAGAATGACTGGGTCGATTACGCAACCCTCGGCAAGGCTGTAGATGCCGATATGGTTGTGGGCATCGACCTTGAGCAGTTCCGAATTCACGAGGGCACAACGCTGTTTCGTGGTCGGGGCTCAGCGATCGTGCGGGTATTCAACGTCGAGGACCAGAGCATGGACTTCGAGAGACGCATCGAGGACTTCGCGTATCCCGGCACTGGCGGCGTACCAACGACTGATCGCTCCGAGTCACAGTTTCGGGCGATGTTTCTCCAGATCTTCGGACGTCGCATCGCCCGATTCTTCCACTCCCACGAAAGCCGCATGTCCTTCGCTGAAGAAAACCTTGATTTCTGATCAGACGTTTTTGAGGTTTCGCTTGGGCTTTGGCGGTGCCAGCTTCTTCTTCTGATCATCCTGCGGGGCTGGAGGATTATTGTTGTTGTTACCGGCGTTCATTGCCGGTTTGTTGACACCGGTATGCCGCTCCTCCCACTGATAGCCAATCGGTGTCTTGAGTTCCTCAGACGCCAGTAGCGCCCATGGTGTACCAGCGTGCTCCGCTACGACGCGCTCCAAGAGTTCCTTCGCCTGCGCCGCCATTTTCTGAGTTCGCGAGTCCACTCCAGAGACATCGTCAGCTGGGACGAGTTCCCAAGTATCGCTCTCTGGCTTTTGAAACTTCATGCCTGCCTTCGCCTGACCAAGCATGCTGTTGTAGGCATCGGTCCGCACCTTCAAGGCCAACACACGCCCGAGCGCGAGGTCATATCCTGCCTGCCATCGCTTCTCCTTGATTTTCGGCCGGTCATTCAGACCCTTTTCCAGCATTTCGTAGATGCGGTCAACCTGAACCAGCAGAAGCGCTGCATCTCGCTGAGCTAACCCGAGCAGCCTTGCCAAATCACCATCATCTTTCCGGGGAAACGTCGTTGTCGGCGATTCCATCGGGCTGATTTCCGAATTCTTGGCAGCTTCAACAAGCGCTTTCTTGGCCCTGTTTTCCGCCAGCAGGCTTTCGATTTCCGCCTTGGTGCGATAATCGGGACGGTACTGCTGCATCAACTCAGGATCAAAAAAATGCCGTAGTTGGGATGCCATCGCGGCTACGTCACGATCACTGACTCGCCCCGAGGCGTTGCGGTTGGGATGGACCGCGAAATAAATTCCTCCGGTCGCCGCGCAAAGTTTATTGAGACTGAAGGGGCCGAAACCAGAATCAATCGCGTCGTTTTGCAACCGTCCCGAACGAATGCGGACAACCTCAGGGTAGAGCGTCTCCGGTCCCTGTTCTACGACAGCCCATTGCTCGCTCTGATCATAGTCGGGGTCAGGTTCAATGAACTTGATCTTGACTTGCCGCTGCCCAAACGGCGCGGGAACTCCAACGACATAAACGGGAATACCAAGTTTTTGGCAATACGCCGTCGCCTGATCTGCTTTGTCTTCATCGTTCCCCACCTCATCAGTGAAGACGATGATGAGGACATTCTCTCGTGGAGTGGCATTTCGAAATCTCCAGCCCGCTTCTGCCGCGGCACCGATGGCTGTAAACGTATTTTCAACGCCTGATTCATCGATTTCGATTGATCGGATCGCCTCGACAACTGTTTGGCAGTCGTTGGTCGGCTCCTTTGTGATTGGAGTGATATTTTTGCCATACCCAACCACCATGTTCAGCAGTCGTTTGCTCTTGGGCCCACCATGGGCGACCCCTATCTCATCAAATACCCGATCGAGCCGAGAGGCTATTTCTTTCCGCTGAGCGGCCAGGCTTACCGACTGGTCGAATAGCCAGAACACCACCGTCTTCCGACTGCGTTGTTCGAGATACCCATTTATTTCAGCCGCCAGCCGATCAACCGCACCTGACGCACCCGCCGTTCCAACGCCGCTCACCGCTCCCTTCACGACAATCGCTTCGGTCAGTTTTTTGGCGGTTGGCATCAACTCGAGGGGCTGCACCAGAACATCAGCCACTTGATCAGTGACCGTCTCCACGGACGTCACAACGACGTCGGATATTTCCGGAGCGACAGCCTCTGCCATCTCCGCGCCCTGCTCACTTTCGGCGCCCACCTGATTTGTGCGTTCGTCGGATACGACAACATCGAGAGCTTCAAGCACGACGGGATCCTCAAATGGATCCTGCGTAAGCACGAGCCGTTCGAGTGGCGGTAGCGGCGGGTCGAAGACAAACAACGCCAACGCCAAGAGTCCTGTCACATGGAGAACGAGGCTCACAGCCCATGCTGGGATCGTCAAATGAGTCGCAACGACGTTCTCCGGCGGATCCATATCGTCGGATACCGATTCACCAACATCAGCGTTCATATTCCACCACCTTCTGGCTCGTCATCGGTCGCCATCGATGTGCTCTTGAAAAATCTAGACCGCTTGCCGCGTCATCTCGTATCCTATCGTATCGGCACAGATCTCGCAGTCAGGAAAAACAGGAAAAATGACTATTTTGACTCCCGTCGGCAGCAAGATTTGGAGACGTTGGGCGATTTTCATGGCCGCTCTGATGCTTTTCGTGGCCTGTGGCAGCCGACCGGCGTTGCTGGCTGCAGACGGCCCTCCCCCGCCAGAGCGGCTCGCTCTTACCACCACGGATGGGGTTGCTCTCGCGGCTTGGTATTACCCGGTGGCTGGTGACGCCGCGCCGAAGGCGACTGTCATCGTCATCCATGATCTTGAGGGGTCTCATGCGACGGTCGAACCGCTGTCGCGTGGACTCCAGGCAGCTGGGTATGCGGTTGTCGCTCCAGATCTGCGGGGCCACGGGGAGAGCGTGTCAATAACCATGCCGGGCGGTCGTACCGGCAGTCTCGATGCCAAGTCGTTGCGAAAGCCAGACATGCTCGCCATCGCGGCATCGTCGGGTGGTCGGATTCGTGATCAGGCGCGGGCTCGTGGAGATTTGGAGACCGTGTATCGATGGATCGAGCAGCAGTCTCGTGAAGGCGTCCTTTCCGTCGATCGCCTGTGTGTCGTTGGTTGTGGTGAAGGAGGGACGTTGGGGGCTCTGTGGACGGTAGCCGACGCCTTTTGGCCGCCAACAACAAGTGGCCCGCAGGGCGGGTGCGTGAAGGCAATCGCACTGGTGAGCCCCGCGTGGCTGGCCAAAGGCGGCGTTTCAATCCTGCCGGCCCTCAAAGCAGAAGTCTTTCGTCGCAGCCTACCAATCCTACTGCTCTCGGGGAGCAGTGATCAAGACGCCAAGAAACTGACCGACCAACTCAAGGGCATGCGACCGAAAGAGTGGCTCATCCAAGGCCCAGGGCAGCGCAAAGAGCAGGCCGACGGGATTGAAAAGGCTGCCGATGCCTCCATTATCTGTATGCATGCCGAAAGTCCGCTCTCGTCTGAAAAGCTCGCAACGGACACTGCGGCAAAGGTGCCCGCCATCATTGTGGCTTTTCTGGATCTGGTGCTCCGCCGCTGACGCTGACTGCACGGAACTGTTCTCCAGAACCGGTGATCTGGCAATTACTGCCCGGCTCCGGCGTGAGGTTGATCCAGCCATGGTTGGATCAACGGCGCTGAGTGTCGCTGAAGACTCGATGGGATTGCCACGGGACCACGATCCATGCCCGGCGCAGGTTCGACGGCTGGCGATCGTCCAGGCGTTTGACCAGCGGTGATCGTCCACGGGGGAGGAAGTCGCAGGGTGATCCCGATGGGAAGGATTCTGGGGTCAGTGATGCGGTCAGCGTTTGCCGCCAGAATTGCGGCTGCGGCCGCCGGTTGTCCATACAAGCGGATCGCGAGAGACGTCAGGTCGTCTCCATCCTGCACCCGATAGGTTGCCGGCACCGCCGAACTGTGAACCGGCGCTTTCTGGGGCCGATTGACTGTCGTTCGGGCATGCCACCCGGGCGCCAGCGGTGGAGGGCCATGAGCGTCCAAGAGGGGTGGTGGTGGGACTGCCAACGTCGAACGGTACATGGTGTCCAGAGACGGTGTTGACCGGTTGAGATTGGCCGGCTCCGGCGGCAGCGGCGCAGGCGGGACGGGCGGTTCGTACACTTGCTTCACCGGCGTTGGCCGCGCCGTCATGCCGGCACGCTCACCACGATCCACTTCATACGGATCGGGCCCGCTCGAGAGCCTTCTTTCAACTCGAGAATCTGGAATCGCATGGCCGATCGCATGAGGTGGCAGGCCGCGAACGGATTGCAGTTCCGCGGTCGGCAAGGCTGTCGTCCCGCAGGCCAGCATGTCAGCCGCCAACGGCCCCAGCACGGCCACGCCAGCGACAAGCATGGCCAGGCCAACGATGAATCGCAGGACTTGTCTACATCGAGTCACGGTCCGAATACCTCTGAAGAAACTATGCCATCATCAGAGGATCGCGTGGACAGCAACTCGGAAATGGGACGATGATTACCACGCTGGGCGCGGAAAAACCGTCACCATCCATCAAACTTGCCCATCCCGCTCGAATCCGCCGGCGGTTTCTGTAGGACGCACATGCCCGGCGAGTATTGTCATGACGCCACCTGCATCCCGCGTGCGGCAGTGGATGCCGCGGCGCCGCCAGCCCGGTGCTGCAAAGACAAAACAATTGGGGCAGCAATGTAGATCGTGCTGTACGTTCCGGCCACGATTCCAACCAGCATGGTGAAAGCGAAGGCGTGAATCCCTTGGCCACCGAATGCATAGAGAATTAAGACCGCTAGCAGTGCCGTACCCGATGTCAGGATCGTACGGCTCAACGTCTGGTTCAAGGCCCGATCGACCATTTCTGCTGTGATCATTGGACTCTTGCCACGGATCTCGCGAAGCCTGTCGAAAATCACAATCGTGTCGTTGATAGAAAAGCCGACGATCGTCAGCAACGCTGCCACAACATCAAGGCTGATCTTGAAGTCATCGATCAATGCCCAGCCTAGAAAAGGCGCGACAAACGTACTCAGTGCGAGGCAGCCGATGGCTACAAGAACGTCATGTGCCAAGGCCACCACGGCCGCCAGACCAAAGGCAACGTTTTGAAACCGCACCCACACATAAAGCACGATCATCACAAGACTAGCCACGAGCGCGTAGAGTGCGGTGATTTTCGTGTTGCCCGCAACCTTGCCGCCAATCTCATTGGCTGACAGGTAGACAGGAGTCTCCCGCAATTTCGTCGCTACCCGCTCAAGTACTTTCTGCGTCGCAGCAGGATCAAGGGCAGTTGACAATGCCCAGGTACGATAGGGCTTTGTGCGACTCGTCATGCCTTCGGCATTGATTTCAAAGGGAGCATCGGCATATCCCTCGGCGACCAGTGCAGCCTCGAGCGTGTCACGCAAGGCGGGCAGCGTGATCTTTTGCGGGAAGTCCAGCACCGCACCCGTGGCGAGCGACGTCTCGACAGAAGTTTTCTCTTCGGCCTCGCTCGAGTCAGTTGATGCCCCAGGCTCACGATCCGACTGTTTCTCATCGGCCGTTGAAACAATGTCACGAAATCCCATGTCGTAGGTGGCCAATCGGCCCGGAAATGCCGCCTGCAACGCCTTCTCCACGTCGTTTCCATCCTCGGGGGAGTCGTCTCGAAGCGAGGTATCGATCTTGTAGCGGGTGCCCGGGGGTGCATCACCCCCCGTCACGGCGCTGACGGCGACGTCCGGAAGATCCGCCACCGCCCGCCGAACGGTTGCCACGTCGAGCGGTTGGTCGGGCTTGAACGCGACCTGGACGCTCGTTCCGCCGGTGAAATCAATGTCGAAGAGTCCCTGTCCTCGCTGCCAGGCCGCCATCTGCCCGAGCCCGATAAACAGGATCGATCCAATGATCGCTGGCCGCACCCACCGCACGAAACCGATTTCAGTGCGGCCAAAGAACCGTGCCATCGATAGCGTCTTGAGCCACCGATTCCGTTCTGCCAAATCAAACACGACCCGGGAGCAAAAAACAGCAGTGAAGAGATTCAGCGTGAGGCCGAGAATGAGCGTTACCGCGAAGCCTTTCAGCTGATCGGTTCCGATCGCAAATAGCACGATGCCGGTAATGAGCGTCGTTAGATTAGAGTCGACGATCGTGGAGAAGGCGCGCTGGAATCCGTTTCGGATCGCCATTCGTACCGAAGCCCCTCGATCAAGTTCTTCCCGCATTCTCTCATAGATGAGCACATTGGCATCGACTGCCATACCGACGGAGAGAACGAGTCCAGCCAGGCCAGCAAGCGTGAATGCGGCCTTGATTGAGATCATCAACGCCAAGACCAGCACAATGTTGAGTAACACAGCCAAGTCGGCCACGGCTCCGGGAAACCGGTAGTACATCAACATGAAGGTAAGCACCACGATCGATGCCAAGAGCATGGCTCGGGCTCCAGACCGAATCGTGTCGGCTCCGAGTTGCGGGCTGATCTTCTGCTCGCTGATCGGCTCACTGTAGAGGGCTGCCGGCAGGCTGCCGGCGTTCAGCACCCCAACCAGAAAGTCCACATCTGCCTGCTTGAAGCTGCCGGTGATCTGGCCATCGCTGGAAATCGTGCTGCGGATCGTTGGCGCTGAAAGCAGCGTATCGTCAAGCACGATCCCCAAGCGGCTTGTGAGCCGATTCGCCGGGTCAGGGAGATTTTGGCCGGTTAGCGTGCCGAACAGGGCGGCCCCGGCTGAGTTGAAAGAGAAGTTAACACAGGGCTGTAGGTTCTGGTCATAGCTGGCCGACGACCGCGTCAGGAATCCCCCAGTCACATTAAACCGGTCGAGGACCACCAGCACCTCGGCTCGGCCATCAGGTGTCGTTCGCGTAACCAGACCACGCTCCTCGGCAGGATCCATTTTGGCAGTATCGAGTTCTACCCAGCGGCCAATCGGCCGCCCCCCCTCGGTGACGGTCGCACCCGGCGCGCGGGTCGCCAACTCGATCAGCTGCTTATGCCGTGGATCCTCAGGATTGGCCGTAATCCGAAACTCAAGCACACCAGCGCTGGAAACGATCCGCTTGATGAGATCAATCTCTGCCTGATCGACATCGGGCACAATCACCTCAAGTTGGTCGAGCCCATAGCGACGCACCGTGACCTCTTTCTGGCCACCTGGATTGACGCGGCGACTGACGGCCGCGACAAGTTTATCCATGTCGATGGGCTGGACTGCCCCGTCCTCGTCTGCTTCTGCATCCCGCTTTGACGCATCGACTTCGTACACCAGGATCACGCCTCCCTTGAGGTCGATACCCAGACGTGGTGGCCAGCCGAGCCAGGTAACCACGCTGCCGGCCGTCGCCGCCACGAGTACCGCCGCCAAGCGGCCCCACATGTCGGCGGCCCGCAGCTGCCGGGCAAGCCACCAGGCGATGAACGTGGGCACGGCCACCGTGGCCAGCACGAGCCCCCACATCGCCCAGCCCTCGCGATACCAGGGAAGATCGGTCACAGGCGCGGCGGCCTGTGCCACAAGACCGGCCAGGGGAATGCCGCCGATGGAGACACTACTCATCATTGCTTGGGCTCTCTGCAGTCGTTTTTTGGGAGGGACTCAGGCGTCGGCCGCCGCGTCGTCGGTCGTGCCAACAATGACCTTGCTGATACTCGACATGGTGACCGTGATTTTCATGTTGGCAGCCTCGTCAACCTTGAGTGTCACACGGTCATTTTCCCGGTCGACATTGGCGACGATGCCGTAGATACCAGCTGCAGTCACGACGCGGTCGTTTTTCTTGAGGGCGGCCAACAACTCCTGCTGCCGCCGCTGTCGCTCTCGTTCGGGTCGATAGAGCAGCAGCCAGGCCACCAACACGATGAGCAACATCGGCAGGTAGGTCAGCAGAAGTTCCAGGCCACCGGGCTGCGGCCGTGGCTGGCCGGCCTGCGCGACCACGGAAGGAATCGACAAAAGTTTTATCACTGGGTCGGGCATGGCAAAACACGGGGAATCGGCAAGAAACGAAACTGGGAATGTAGTGGTCTGCGCACCAGGCCGGCAAGACCGTCATGCCACAGGCCGGCCTGACGCTATCAGGCATTCTCATCGTCCGCCGCCGCCACCCCCAAGCGGCCGAGCAGTTCATGCCGCGTGGCAGTGAATTCCCCCGCCACGATGGCCCCGCGAAGTCGCGTCACGAGCCGCTGATAGAAGGTGAGGTTATGAATCGAGGCGAGCATCGGCCCGAGCATCTCGCCAGCCAGGAACAGGTGACGGATGTAGCTCGTGCTGTGCCGGCAGGCGATGCAGGGGCAGCCTTCCTCGAGCGGCTTTTGCTCCGTCCCGTAGCGGGCATTCTTGATCCGCACCAGTCCTGCGAAGGAGTAGGCGAGCCCCGTGCGGCCACACCGCGTCGGAAGCACGCAGTCAAACATGTCGATCCCCGCCGCCACCGCCTCAATAATGTCCCGTGGCTGGCCGACGCCCATCAGATACCGCGGCTTGTCGGACGGCAGGTGAGGCGTGGTCACTCGCAAGGTGGCGTCCATCGCGTCCGGCCCCTCACCCACCGACAGGCCGCCCACGGCATAGCCCGGGAAATCGAGAGCCCGCAGCCGCTCGGCGCTCTCCTGCCGGAGTTCCGGGTCGAGGCCTCCTTGCACAATTCCAAACACGGCCTGGTCGGGCCGGGTATGCGCCGCCCGGCACCGGTCGGCCCACCGCAGCGACCGCCGCATCGCCTCCTCGACCACCGGCCGCTCGTTGGGCAACGCCACGACATGGTCGAGCTGCATCGCTATATCAGCGCCGATCCGCTCCTGGATCCGCATCGACGCCTCGGGGGTCAACGCCACCGCCGCCCCGTCGATGTGCGACCGAAAGAAGGCCCCCTCCTCGGTCACCTTCACCTGCTGGGCGAGGCTGAAGACCTGAAAGCCGCCGGAGTCGGTGAGGGTCGGGCCATCCCAGCCCATGAACCGCGCGAGCCCACCCCCCTGCTCCACGATCGCCTCGCCGGGCCGCAGGTGCAGGTGATAGGCGTTGGCCAGCACCATCCCGGCCCCGCTCTCCCGCACCCGCTCGATCTCCACGCCCTTCACACCGGCCATCGTGGCGACCGGCATGAAGAGCGGCGTCGGCACACTCCCATGCGGCGTCGTCAGCACTCCCGCCCGCGCGGCACCATCCACCGCCTCAAGCTGAAAGCCAAATCCCTGCTGCATTGGGAACTAAAAAATGCCCATTGCTTCAAGCGAATACCGCACGATGAGCCCGGCGACCACCACGCTCACCATACTCATCAGTTTCACAAGAATATTGAGGCTTGGACCGCTCGTGTCCTTGAACGGGTCGCCCACCGTGTCACCGACCACCGCAGCCTTGTGCGCCTCGGTCCCCTTGCCACCATGCACACCACTTTCGATGTGTTTCTTGGCGTTGTCCCAAGCACCGCCAGCGTTGGCCATAAAGACAGCCACGCAGAAGCCCGTTGTCAGGCCACCGACCAGCAACCCCATGACGCCTCCCACGCCGAGCAAGAGCCCGACAACGATCGGCACAGCCAACGCCAAGAGCGACGGCAGCACCATTTCTCTTTGAGCCGCCTTCGTGCTAATGGCAACCGGGGCTGCATAGTCAGGCGTGTCGGTACCCTCCATGATCCCGGGCTTCTCACGGAATTGACGTCGGACCTCCTCCACCATGCCCTTGGCAGCCCGCCCAACCGCCTTCATG
>JAQBZA010000078.1 GCA_027622795.1 Planctomycetota bacterium
CACCCACGAAAGCCAGGCATTTCCACACGCGAAACGTCGGCCGCAGGCAATCGCCCCGGAGGATGTGCCGCTACCTCCTTTCTACCCCGATACTCCGAATGTTCGTGATGCGGTCGCGCGAACTTACGACAACATCGCTGAAATGGATCGGTGGATTGGCGAACGGTTCAAGGAGTTGCGTGACGCCAACCTCCTGGAAAACACAGTCGTGATGTTCTTCAGTGACCATGGTGTCGGACTCCCGCGGGGAAAACGCTCATGCTTTGACACCGGTCTCCGGGTGCCACTGATCGTCCGGTATCCAGACGGCCGGGCGGCCGGCCACCGCGACAGTCGGGTCGTGAGCTTCATCGACTTTGGTCCGTCAGTGCTGTCGCTGGCAGGCATCGAACCAGATGCACGCCTTGATGGCACACCGTTTCTTGGAAGGTACTCATCGGAACGTGCCGACTATCGCCGGGGCCATGCCTTTGCCAACGCGGATCGGTTTGACGCTGTTTACGATCGCAGCCGGAGCGTGTCAGACGGTCGCTATCGCTACACACGGAATTTTCTCACGGAAATCCCGTATCTGATCCGCAACGCCTACCGCGAGCAGTTGCCGATGACAGCTGATTTATACGCGCTGCAGGAAACGGGCCCGAGGCGGCCCGAGCAGTGGCAACTCGCCGCCACGAGCCGGCCGACCGAAGAACTGTATGATTCGAAGGCGGATCCCTGGGAGGTGAAAAACCTGGTGCACGCCCCTGAACACCAGTCCCGAATCGCCGAACTTCGCGTCCATCTCGACGCCTGGATTGCCGACACCGGTGACCTTGGATTCATCATTCCCGAGACGACGCTTGTGAAGGAGAAGGTCTGGCCCCCCGATGGCCGACAACCGACAACGCCACCAGCGGCAATTGACGAGAGGGCGGAGGCGCGCGGTGACTCGATGGTGTTTGTCGTGTCGCTGTCATGCCCCGATCCAGGAGCGTCGATCGGTTACCGCTTGGGGACGGAGAAGAAATACTCCGGACCGTGGCAGGTCTATACGGGGCCATTCGAGGTGCCCGCCAATCAACGCTTCATCGAGGTGCAGAGCCACCGCATTGGCCATCAGCCGACGACTGTCGGTGGATTCCTCGGTGGCGAATAGAACTCGCCTACTGGCCAAGGTCGAGTTTTTTCAAATTCTTGTCCGCGAGTTTCTTGGCGTTCATGGGGGATACGTCGCCGTTCTTGAACGTGAGCGATACGAGACTGGGCAGGCCGGCGATCGTATCAAGGCTGGCCTCGCTCATGCCCGTTTCCCGAATGGAGAGCTCCTTCAGGTTGGGGAGAGTGGCCAGAACCGCCGCGGATGCATCGGTCATCCGCGGAACCGACCAGATATCGAGAACCTCAAGATTTCTAGCCGCAGCCAGATGCGCGATTCCCTCGTCGCCCACCGATGGAAGTTCATGCAGATACAGACGCCTCAGCCGCGGCAACCTCGGCAGGACAGCAAGGGCGGCGTCATCGACTTCAGGCAGGTCACGGAGGGTCAGCCGATCGAGCTTGTCGAGCGGCGCGAGGGCCAGGACGCCCGCAGAGCCAAACCCCTGGCAGCGGAAAATCTCCAAGGATTCGAGCGATGGAATGCCTGCCAGATGCCGCCCCGACTCGCTTGAGATTGCAAAGTCCTGGGCGAGCAGGCTGCGTAGCGTCTTGCTTGCGGAGAGCTTGGCAAGTCCGTCATCTGACACGATCGTGCTGCGATGTTTGAAGGCTGCAAGCGCGGGAAGCTCTCCGACAACGCCCAGCGTCATGTCACCCGCCTCCATATTGCCCCGTAAATCGAGAACCCGCAGGCTGGTCAAATTTTTGAGCCGCCTCGTATGGAGATCATTAAACCGTGTCTGCACAAGACTGAGTTGTCCTAGATTCGTCAGCGCAGCAATCGACTTCATCGCTGCACCGGTCAGACCCGTGTTTGAAGAGAGATCGAGCTCAGTCAGTTGAGGAAATGACTCGGAAATCATCTTTACTGCGGTGTCAGTGATCGCGGTATTGGTGAGGGCCAGCGACCGGAGAGAAGAGAGCCCAGCCAGCGATTCGACCATCCCGTCGTCGAGACTGCGGCAGTTAAGAATGTGCAGTTTCTCAAGCCCGGTGAGACTGCCGAAGAGGGCGACGTCATCAGCAGTCACGTTCGATCCATCAGGAATCGAAATCGCCGTCACGGTGCCGCTTGCGTCGACGACACAAGAAGCACCGCCCTTGATGGATTCAATCCGCGCCTTTGCGGCAGTGATACCTGCTCCATCCGCCGCAATCAGGGGATCCGATCGCGAGATCATGAGCAGGATGATGGCGACGAGCACTGTCGCGACGGTCGTGGCACGCACAATCATGGGTTCAGTCGAGGCGGTAGCCTTGCGGATACGTGGGCTTGATGAGATCCGCTACCCGCGGCGTTTTTAGGGAGGCAAGGTTGGTGACCTTCAGGTTGCTGGCGTCCCACTCGACCTTCTCGCCCCAATCGCCCATGGTGCCGTCCGGGCCACCCTCGGCAGCGGCCCAGACCGCGAGATTCCCGAGGAGAATCGTCTCAGTGAGGGGGCCGGCCCGGTTGATGAAGTTTGAGTCTGCAATCATTGGATCCCCAGCCCGTTTGGCGCGGAACAACTCAAACATGTTGTTGACGTCATTTCCCTTGCCCTTGTCTTCTGCCTTCTCATAGTCAACGGCAACTTTTTCGACGCCGCGGAGTTCATATTTCCCGCAGTAGTCGTCGGAACTGTAGAAGGCTCCCTTGTCACCGACGATGAGCACACCGCTGTCAGCCACCTTGTCGAGGCCCCACTTGGAGAAGACTTCCATCGGCGGTTTGTTGCCTTTTCGGTCGTACCACCAGAAGGGAATGGCCGGCCGCTCCGATGTTTCCGGAAACTCAAACTTGATGATCGAACTCGCGGGAAAGCTATCGAAATCGTGTCCGGTCGTGCGGGCGACAACGGAGATTGGATCCCGCAACCCGCAGGCAGCAAACGGAACGGTCAGCATGTGACAGGCCATGTCGCCGAGGGCGCCAGTGCCGAAATCCCACCAGCCACGGTGCTGGAAGGCATGGTAAAGACCGGGCCAATACTCACGGGGCGGCGCCACGCCGAGCCACGCCTTCCAGTCGACCCGTTCCATGGCCGCCGCAATCTCCTTCTCTTTGGCCTTCACCAGATCGGCCACGATTTCGGCGATCTCGTCCGGAGTTGCGTCAGCACCTTCCTGGCTCTTCACTTCGGCAAGGGCCTGAGTCTTGTATTTTTGGAGATCCATGCGGCGGCCCGGGCCCTGCGCCCAGACAGGCCGGTTCGACCAGGCATACACCTCCTTAAGGGTGCCAAGGACGCCCGCCTTCAGTTGGGCGATTGCCTCACGCGAGGAGTCGAGCGCGGTGCCTTGATTTCCCATCTGCGTGGCAACGCCAGTTTCCTTCGCGACATTGGCCAACAGGCGGGCCTCGTAGATTGTCCGCGTGAGTGGCTTCTGCGTATAGCAACTGATGCCCAACCGCATGGCATCCAGTGTGGCTGGGGCATGCATGTGGTCAGGCGTGCTAATCGTGCAGATGTCGATGTTCTTGCCGTGCTTTGCCAGAAGTTCCCGATAATCGGTAAACCGTTCGGCGGCCGTGAAGCGTTCTGCCTGCCCCTTACTGTCGAGTGTTTTGCGGTCGACGTCGCAGATGGCAACCACATTGCCAAAGAGCGACGCGTTGTTGGAATCGCTGCCGCCCTTTCCTCCCACCCCAATGCACGCAACGTTCAACTGTTCGTTGGCTGAGTTGCTCCACGCTGGCCGCGTGCCGGCGGTGACGAAATACCCCGCACCCACGACCGATGTGGTGCGCAAAAATGAACGGCGAGAGGCTTTTGGCATGCGAGCATCCTTTGAAAGAGAAGACTTTGCAATATACCCGAAGACCGCGTCATGCAAAACGTTGCACCGCCGCGGCGATAATGGTCCGCAGTTTTGGCTCTGCAGAGCGGGCTACGGCCAGAATTTTCTCGACCGTCGCCACTTCCAGAGCATCCGGAAGGCACATGTCGGTGATGACAGACAATCCGAGGACCGCAAGGCTGGAGTGAACGGCGACGATCACTTCCGGCACGGTCGACATGCCAACCACATCGGCCCCGATGCCTCGCAGGAAGCGGTATTCGGCCCGCGTCTCGAGGTTGGGTCCTGTGACCGCCACGTAGACTCCCCGATGAGCCGGAAAATTTTCCTTCCGCGCCACCTCCAGAGCCATGTCAATCAGGGCCGGCGTGTATGGGGCCGACATGTCAGGAAAGCGGGGGCCCAACCGCTCATCATTGATGCCGATCAAAGGATTGTCATTGAGCAGGTTGATGTGATCGTCAATCACCATGATGTCGCCGGTGCGGTATTGCGGGTTCATGCCGCCGCACGCATTCGTGACAATCAGCAGTTTCGCCCCCAGTTGCTTGATCACCCGCACGGGAAACGTGATCTGCGCCAGCGAATAGCCCTCGTAGGCATGCATCCGCCCTTCGAGCACGACCACCGGCACCCCCTCGAGGATGCCGCATACCAACTGTCCGGCATGACCGTGCGCCGTTGACTTTGCGAAATGAGGGATTTCCTCATACGGAATTGTCACCGTCTCAGAGATCGCCGCGGTAGCGCCACCGAGGCCACTGCCAAGAATGAGGCCGGCAGCCGGTGCTTGAGGCCACCGCGCCGCGATGACGGCGCACGCCTCCTGAATCTTGTCGAATTGATCGAGCATCCTGCTGCGTCCTTCCTCGGGTGTCAGTCGCGGCCGAGGAGGGCACGGAAGTCCGGAAGATCACGCAGCGAATCGAGATCGGGATCGACGTCCATGTGGGCAAGGTCGTCATACCCGAGCAGGATCGCCGTGGAGAGCGAGTCGATCGCATCGTCCGGTCGGCCGGCCCTGGCCAGCGAGCAGGCGAGATTGTAGCGAGCCAGGCAGTCGTCCGGCAAAATTTCGACTACCTTGGCGTCGAGATCGACAGCCCGATGCACCAACCCTTTCTTCGAAACGAGTTCCGCAAGGAGTCGCAAAACTTCGAGCGACTCGCCGTTCCGGGCAAGAAGTTTTTCGAAGAAGTCGATGTCAAAATCGAGTTGGCTCAAGCGGCCAAACCATTTCGACGGCCTGGCAGGCTGAGGGGTGTCGATGCCCGACATGGGCAGGGCCTCCAAAGCGGCTACTTTTTCCTTCCAGGTGCTTTCGCCGGTGGAGGCTCGTCCGACTCGGTGTCTTCGGGATGATCCCAGTCCGGGTCGTTCTCCTCCTCCTCGAAGTCATCATCAAACTCATCGTCGAAATCGTCGAAGACAGACTCTTCATCGACATCGGGATCCGGCGTCGACAAGTCTTCCTCATCGCCTAGGTCTTCTTCGTCGTCATCGGTATCGCCCCCGCACCTGACCTCGACGGCCGAGCCACCGCCATACGGCACGAGCGCCGGCATTGGCCCGCAGGGAACAAGGGAAGCCAACGATGAATGGCAGGAGGGGGTGAAGTTTGGCAATGCGATCAGCATGAGACGGCCGGCACAGAGGGGTGAAAACTTTGCCCAGAGCAAACATCTTTCCGCCGCCCGCGTCAAGGCAGGCCGGCGACCCTAGGCAGAACAAGTCTACGACACTGGGCAAGGCAAGAAGCGAAAGGCTGAGGCCTGTTCCAGAAAGTGCCCGCCAGAGTCGTCATCACGTGTGGTAGTCGGCGTTGAGGTGGACGTATTCGGCGGTGAGGTCGCTGGAGTAGAAGCGAATCCGGCCCGGTCCGGACTGGATGTCAACCTCAATGAGCGTCTCGCGGGCCGCCTTGATCGAGGCGGAGACAGCCTCGGCGTCGAAGGCCACGGGTGACCCATCACGGAAGAGCAGGGTGCCGTTGACGTGGAGCACCAGCCGCTGCGGGTCGAAGGCGACGCCGGAGTAGCCGGCAGCCGACACGATCCGGCCCCAGTTGGGATCGGCCCCGTGGACGGCCGTCTTGACGAGCGGACTGTCGCCGATCGCCCGGGCGATCTGCCGGGCGGCATCGCGGCTCGCGCAGCCACTCACCTCGATCCGCAGCACGTGCGTCGCCCCCTCGCCGTCGTCGGCGACCTCGCAGGCCAAGGCCTCACAGGCCGCGTGCAACGCCTCGGCGAAGGCGTCGAGGCCCGCCCCCGCCAGCGTTGTGCCGCCGGCCGCCCCGTTGGCCAGCAGGAGCACGGTGTCGTTGGTGCTCGTATGGCCATCGACACTCACGCAGTTGAAGGTCTCCTCAGCCGCCTCCCGGAGGAGCCGCTGGGCATCAGCCGGATCGATGGCGGCGTCGGTAAGCACGACGCCGAGCATGGTGGCCAGCCGCGGGCCGATCATCGCCGCCCCCTTGGCCAGGCCGAGGAGTGTGCAGGCTGTGCCGTCGGCAGTGAATGTTGAGCCGGAGAGCTTGGGCCGCGTGTCGGTGGTCATCATGCCGCGGGCGGCGGTCACCACCGATGCCTCGTCGCTCCCGAGCGCGGCGGCCGCCTGCCGCAGGCCGGCGGTGACGGTTTCCATCGGCAGAAACTCCCCGATGATCCCCGTCGAGAGCACGAGCACGCTGCGTGCCTCGGCGCCGATCTCCGCGGCCGTTACGGCGGCCATCGCTTCGGCGTCGGCGAGGCCCCGCTGGCCGGTGCAGGCATTGGCGTTGCCGGAGTTGATCGCCACCGCCCGAAAGCCGCTGCCGGGCGTCAGGGCCCGATCCCAGACCACCGGGGCGGCGTAGACGAGATTTGTGGTGTAGACGCCGGCAGCCGTGGCCGGCCGGTCCGACACGATCAGCGACACGTCTTCGCGGGTCTTGTCGTGCTTGATGCCGGCACGCACGCCGGCGAAACGGAAGCCTTTGGGAAGAGCGGGGATGGCGGTGTGCATGAAATGCCTGTGGTTACAGCAAGCCCGCGGTTTCGGGCAGGCCGTAAAGGACGTTGAAGTTCTGGACGGCGGCGCCGGCGGCTCCCTTGACGAGGTTGTCGAGGCAGCTGATCAAAAGGATCCGGCCGCGGACGACGCGGGCGGTGATGTCGCAGAAGTTGGTATCGACCGTGTCTTTCGTGCCCGGGAGGTGATCGACGACACGCACAAACCGCTCGCCGGCATAGGCCTCGCGGAGGAGATTCATCACGTCGGCCTCGCCGATCGTCTGCTTCGGCTTCACGTAGATCGTGGAGAGAATGCCACGATCCATCGGGGCAAGCTGTGGTGTGAAGATCACCGTCGGCCGCGTGCCGGCATGCCGGTTGACGATCTGCTCGATCTCCGGCGTGTGCCGATGCCGCCCCACGTTGTAGGCTGACATGCTCTCGTTGCACTCCGGGAAATGGGTCATCAGCTTCGGCTGCCGCCCCGCGCCACTCACGCCGCTCTTGGAGTCGATGATGATGTCGTCGAGCTCCACGAGACCGCTCTTCACCAAGGGCGCCAGCGGCAGGATGGCCGAGGTGGCATAGCAACCGGGGTTGGCCACGAGGCTTGCCTGCCGAATCTGCTCCCGAAATAGTTCCGGCAGACCGTAGACCGTGGCCCCGAGCCGCAGCTGATCGGGATGCTCGTGGCCATACCATTCGAGGTATGAGGCCGCGTCGTCGAGCCGGTAGTCGGCGCTGAAATCGACCACCTTCGCGCCGGCCGCCAGCACCTTCGGGAGAATCTCTGCGCTGGCGCAGTGCGGCAGGCAGCCAAACACACAGTCGGCCCGCGTGCCCACCTCCTCAGGCGAGAGGTCTTCGAGCACGAGATCGATCCGCCCCACCAGGCTCGGGTGGACGCTCGAGACCGGCGTGCTGCCTTCCTGCCGGCTCGTGGCGGCGACGATCGTCACCTCCGGATGCCGGAGCAGAATCTTCATCGCCTCCAGGGCCGTGTAGCCGGTGGCGCCGAGAACCGCGACCTTGATCATGGGTGTGTCACTCCGAGGGTGTCACGAAGAGTCTTTAAAAGTGTGGCCTCGATGAGCCGGATCAGCCAAGTGGCCACCGCTTTTTTCGTGCCTTTCTTGGTGCCCACGTGGGCATGGCGGGCATCGTAGACCTCCACGGCAGTGGAGTCAGATTCGAGCGCCGCCAGATCGTTGACCACGATCAGGTCGCACTGCTTGGCCGTCACCTTCTCGCAGGCCCGCGCGCGGTCGGCCCCCGGCTCGAGCGCAAAGGCGACAAACCACTTTGACGGGCCGCTCTTTCGGCCGGCCCGCTTCGACCGCGCGGCCAGCGTCGCGATCACGTCGGGAGTGGGCTTGAGCGTGATCGAGAGGCCGCTGCCCTGACGGGGTATTTTGCCGCTTGTCTTTTTCACCGGCTCGAAGTCGCAGGGGGCCGCGGCGGCAATCACGCCGTCACACGCAGGCAACGCCGCCAGCGATGCGGCGAGCATCTCGGCCGTGGTCACAACGGGGATCACCCGCGCCTTCGCCGGATAGGCAACCGCCACCGGGCCGCTCACGATCGTCACCTGATGACCGCGGGCCAGCGCGGCCACCGCCAGGGCCCGGGCCATCCGGCCGCTGGAGGCATTGGTGAGATAGCGGACGTCGTCGATATAGGCCCGCGTGGGGCCGGCCGTGAGCAGGATGTGGGCCATGCGTGGCGAACGCCTTGCGAGTGCTTACGACTGCCCGGGAGCTGCGAGGGCCGCGGTGATCGCCGCGGCGATGTCGGTCGGCTCCGCCATCCGGCCCGCTCCCGACTGACGGCACGATAGCCAGCCTGTGCCGGGAGGAACGATCGTCGCCCCGTCACGGGTGAGGATCTCCACATTCCGCTGCACGGCCGGCTTGGCCCACATGGCGGCATTCATTGCCGGGGCGTAGAGCACCGGGCACTCGGCGCACAGCAGGAGCGTGGTGAGCAGGTCGTCGGCCAAGCCGTGGGCCGCCTTGGCGAGGAGGTCGGCCGTGGCTGGGGCGATGACGATGAGATCGGCCTTGGCGGCCAGTTCGATATGGGCCCCGAGTGGAAAGGCCGGATCGAAGCTGCGGCTGGCGACCGACCGGCCGGTGAGGGCCGCAAATGTGGCCGCACCGATAAACTTTCGCGCATTACGGGTGAGCACGGCCGTGACACCCGCACCCTCCTGCACGAGTTGGCTCGTGAGCGCGGCAGCCTTGTAGGCGGCGATGCCGCCGGAGATGCCGATCACGATTTCACGATTTTGAAGCATGGGACACATACGATTGTGCTTACGGGCCGCATTGTCGCCGGGCCGGCAGAAGTCTCCTCACGGAGAAACTTCCTCGCTTCAACGTCGCAAGGCGGGTGCCCTCCCGCGACGGCTCAAAAGTTTCTAACGCTCGTCGAGCTTCCGCCGATCCCGTCGCTCAGCATCGATGAGTCTGGCAAGAAGGCGTCTGTTGATCTTTGTCGAGTGAAGCCCCGGATCAAGGGATCGAAAATCCAAAAACACGGACGCCCGGAGGTGCGGCCGCCGCATGTGCGGCGAACCTTGGCTTCGCCGCACATGCCCAAGCCGGCGGGGGCCATGGATGGCCCCGCCGGCGTAGAACTAGAGGATCGAGGGATCGAAATCGAGCGGACTGCCGGCCTCGGGGGATTCGCCGGTGATCTGCAGGTTCATCGAGGTGTCGAGGAAGATTTTGTCTTGCTTGATCTCCTCGATCACGATCTGCATCTTGTCGTCGCTGTCGATGTCGACGAGCGGGCGACCGCCGGCGTTCAGGGCGACGAGCCGTTTCTGGATCAGCGTTGACAGCTTGAAGCGGCCACCGACCTTGTTGACGATCTCTTCTTCGCGCAGGTCATCGATCATGCATTGGCTCCTGAAGGGGTTGGTGTGGACGGTGAGGCAGACGGTGCGGGGGGCAGCCCCGCGGCGAACAGAATGCGTTTGATGTGGTCGACCGCGTCGGCGACGTTTTCGTTGACAACGCGATCCTTATAGTGGTGGGCCTGGAGAAGTTCTCGCCGCGCCACCTCCAGCCGTCGGGCCATCGCCTCCGGCGACTCCGTCCCTCGCCCCTGCAGTCGTTGCAGCAGCTGATCGGGATGGGAGGGCTCGACGAAGATGGTCACGGCCTCGGGATACCGGGCGAGAATGGCGAGTGTACCCTCCACGTCGATCTCCAGCACGACCCACGAGCCGGCCGCCAGCCGAGGGGCCACCTCGTCGACAAGGGTGCCGTACCAGTGCTGCCGGCCGTAGACCTGGCAGGATTCGAGAAAATCGCCAGCCGCCTTGCGGCGATCAAACTCCTCGGCCGAGAGAAAGTGGTAGTCGACGCCATCCTGTTCTCCCTTCCGGGGCGGCCGCGTCGTGGCCGACACGCTCGGGATGAGCTGGGGCAGATCGGCCAGCAGCTGGCGCAGCACCGTTGTCTTACCGACCCCGGAGGGTCCGGAAATCACGACAAGTTGGCCCGGCTGCACTGGCATCCAGATGTTGTAGCCTCCCGGAAAGCCTGTTGGAAAGCGGCCCGCGGGCCACTCGATGGCTATTCGATATTTTGGACCTG
>JAQBZA010000079.1 GCA_027622795.1 Planctomycetota bacterium
TCGCAGCGCTATGGCCGCATCATCAACGTGTCGAGCGTTTCGGGGCTGATTGGCAACGCCGGCCAGGCCAATTACTCGGCCTCCAAGGCGGGGCTCGTGGGCCTCACCCGCACGGTGGCCAAGGAACTCGCCGGCCGTAAGATCACGGTCAACGCGGTGGCTCCCGGCTTCATCGCCAGCGACATGACCGCCGCGCTCGGGCCCGCCCTCACCGACGAGGTGAAAAAACGGGTGCCCGCCAAGCGGCTTGGGGAGGCCTGGGAGATCGCCGAGGCGGTGCTTTTTCTGGCCGCGCCGTCGTCGGGCTACATCACGGCCCAGACGCTCGTGGTCGATGGCGGCCTGATCGGGTAGTTTTTTTGCCGTTTGGCAGAGCTTCCCGGCGGGCTGGACATGTTCGGTGGCCAACGGGTATATCTTCCCCGGTCCCCGTGGTCGCTGCGGTTGCCCCGGTTGGCCGGCCCGCCCTACCGGGTTCGTTTTGCAGTTACGTCAGGAGGATTCCAAAGGTGGCTTCAGTCCAAGATCGCGTGATCGACATCGTGGCGACGCAGCTGGGTGTGAGCAAGGAGCAGATCACCCCCGAGACATCGTTCATCAATGACCTCGGTGCCGACTCGCTCGATACCGTCGAACTGGTCATGGAACTCGAGGAAGAGTTCGAAATCAACATCCCGGACGATGCCGCCGAGAAGATCCAGACCGTCGGCCAGGCGGTGGAGTTCATCGAGAAGCACCAGTCCTGAGGCCACGGGCGGGTGACACGGATGAAACGTCGGGTTGTGGTGACGGGGCTGGGCGTCGTCACCTCTTTGGGTCGTGCTGTCGAAACCTTCTGGGATCGTGTTGTCCGCGGCGAGAGCGGCGTCGGGCCAATCTCCCTCTTCGATGTGTCGGGCTACCGTGTGCAGTTTGGTGGCCAGGTTCCTTGGGAGCCGGAGAAGGAAGACATCGCCGGCCCCAAAGAACTCAAGCGGCTCGATCGGTTCACGCAGTTTGCGATCGCCTCGGCGAAAGACGCCGTTGCTGATTCGGGAATCGACTTTTCCAAGGAAGAGCCCTTCCGGTGCGGCGTCGTGATCGGCTCCGGTATCGGCGGCCTCTGGGAATTCGAGGTGCAGGAAGAGCGGCTGCTCCACAAGGGCATCGACAAGGTCTCGCCGTTCACGATCCCGAAGCTGATGGTCAACTCGGCCAGCGGCCACGTCTCGAGCCTCTACGGGATCAAAGGTCCCAACTTCGCCGTCGCCACGGCCTGCGCCAGCGCCGCCAACTCGATCGGGTCGGCCCTGCGGGCGATTCAATACGGTGATGCCGATGTGATGGTGACCGGTGGCAGCGAGGCGGCCCTCACGCCGATCGGCCTGGCGGGCTTCCAAAACATGCGGGCGCTGTCGTTCCGCGGTGATGCTCCTCAGCAGGCCAGCCGTCCCTTCGATGCCGATCGCGATGGCTTCGTGCTTGCCGAAGGGGCGGGAGTGGTGGTGCTCGAGGAGTTTGAACACGCCAGAGCCCGTGGCGCGCGGATCTACGGCGAACTGATGGGCTACGGGGCCAGCGGCGACGCCGGCCACATCACGCAGCCCGACGAGGAGGGGCGGGGCGCCGCCCAGTCGATGGCCATGGCGCTCCGCGATGCGGCGATCAATCCCGAGGCCGTGCAGTACATCAACGCCCACGGCACCAGCACCCCGCTGGGCGACAAGGCCGAGACGGCGGCGGTCAAGAAGGTGTTTGGCGAGCAGGCCCGCAAGCTGGCCGTGTCGAGCACCAAGAGCCAGCTCGGGCACACCCTCGGGGCCAGCGGAGGGATCGAACTCGTGGTGTGCGCCCTCACGGTGTCTCGCGGCGTGATCGCGCCGACGATCAATCTCGATACGCCCGATCCGGCCTGCGACCTTGACTACACCCCGAAGGTGGCTCGTGAGGCACGGGTCGATGTGGCGATGAGCAACAGCTTTGGATTCGGTGGCCACAATGCCAGCCTCGTGTTGGGTGTGCTGAAGTAGTAGATCGAGACGCAAGCTGCCCGGCCGGCCAAGGTGTTGTCATCCGGCTGGGCTTGGAGTCCCGACCGGTTCCCGGCCAGAATGCTGGCTCCGGAACGGCGTTGCTCACCGACACCAAAACAAATCTGAGGGCATGCTGGGATCGCGGCCGGAGTTTGTACCCCGAGTGGAGTGGCAGGAAGTCTTGATGAGTCATGTAGTGAGTCAGTCGGTAGAGCGTCGAGTTGTCATTACCGGCATGGGGCTGGTGTCGCCGCTTGGCCTCACCTTGGATGACCTGTGGACGAACCTCGTCGAGGGCCGCAGTGCCGTGGTCCCCCTCGAGTCATTCCCTTGCTCCGGGCTACCACTGACCCATGCGGCTGAGGCCCGCTGCTTCACAGGGCACATCGACGACTTCGGCACCCTCCCGGCCGAGTGCAAAAAGGCGATCCGCAAGGGGCTGAAAGTCATGTGCCGTGAGAGCCAGATGGCGGTTGCCGCAGCCCAGCGGGCTCTCCACGACGGTGGCTTTGAACCGGGCGCCCACGAGCCGGAGCGGTTTGGGTGTGTCTTTGGTTCGGACTACATGCTCACGCTCCCGGAGGATTTCACGGCGAGTGTGGCAGCCTGTCGTGACGGTGATGGCCAGTTTGCCTTCGGGCAATGGGCCGAGCATGGTTTGCCTCTGCTCAACCCACTGTGGCTGCTCAAGTATCTGCCCAACATGCCGGCCTCGCACATCGCGATCTACAACGATCTGCGGGGGCCAAGCAACTCGATTACGATCCGCGAAGCAAGTGGCCACCTCGCCATCGGTGAGGCGACAATGACGATCCAGCGGGGTGCCGCCGACATCATGCTGGCTGGATCGACCGGGACTCGCATACACCCGATGAAGACCGTGCACGCGCTGCAAAATGAACAGGTAGCCACGGGCAACGGATCCCTGCCCCCCACGGCCTGGAGTCGGCCCTTTGACAAAGCCCGCACCGGTATGGTGCTTGGTGAGGGGGCGGCGGTGCTGGTGTTGGAGGATCTCGAGCATGCCCGCCGGCGTGGTGCCCGGATCCATGGAGAAGTAATCGGCCACGCGGCGCGGGCTGCGACCAGACACGATGCTGTTAACGCTCGTCGCGAGGTGCTCGCAATGGCGATGCGGCAGGCGCTGGCCGGTGCTGGAGTGGTGGCGGATGAAGTGGGCCATATCCATGCCCAGGGGCTGAGCACCGTCGCAGGAGATCGCGAGGAGGCGGCAGCGATCAGCGATGTGTTCGCCGTATCCACTGCGAGCATCCCGACCGTGGCTGCCAAGGGCCATTTCGGCAACCTGGGTGCGGGAAGCGGGATCGTCGAGTGCATCGGGAGCCTGCTGGCCATGCAGCGCGGGGAACTGTTTCCCCTCCTCAATCACGAGACGACCGATCCGGACTGCCCGGTGCGGCCTGCCTGCCGCGGGGATGCTCCCGGTGAGGTGTTTCTTTCGTCCGCGGTCACGCCCCAGGGGCAGGCTGGATCGGTCGTGATTCGTGGCTGGAAAGCGACCTGAAGGCCACGTTCACAATCCCGCCAGACGATGGCCGCTCCTTGACAGTCTGGAGCCGGCACCGTACCTTTTCCGAGTTGCGTTGACTGTTGATGGCAGAGGCTGCTGGTTCGCGGATACTGTTCCAAACATCCTGCACAAAAGATCTTGTGTTTTGGGAGGGTGTTTCGGCGCCCATGATGGGATTGGCGTCGCCTGTTCCGGCACTGCCACCCATGGAATGCGCTTCGCCCGAAACACGCAGGTGACGAACAGCCACGCCGGAAACGGCGTCCGAGAACTCCATGAAGCCAGACGAAATTCTCCGTATCGTCGACGCCATCCATCGCGACAAAAACATCGATAAAGAGATCGTCTTTCAGGCGATTGAGGCTGCGTTGGTGACAGCCCTATCCCGCCAATACGGCGAGACTGCTGAGATCACGATCCAGATTGATCGTCAGGACGGTCGCGTGAGCGGCACCCATGATGGAGTCGAGATCGACACTCAGGAGCTCTCCGGCCGCATCGGTGCACAGACTGCCAAGCAGGTGATCATCCAGAAAATTCGAGAGGCCGAGCGGGATGCAATCCACGATGAGTTTGAAGAGCAAATCGGCCAGATGGTGTCGGGTGTAGTGGTTCGGAGCGAGGGCGCCACAGCGACCGTGTCCCTGGGAGGCACCGAGGCAATTCTGCCGCGGAGCGAGCAGATTCAGGGAGAGACGTATCATGCCAACGAGCGAATTCGGGCCACTATCTTTGAGGTGCGGAAGGTTGGCAGCCGGGTGAAGATCATCCTCTCTCGCATCCGTCCACAACTGGTTCAGCGGCTCTTCGAGCAGGAGATTCCTGAGATTGCCGATGGCGTGATCGAGATTCGTGCGATTTCCAGGGAGCCGGGCTACCGTAGCAAGGTGGCGGTGATCAGTTCCGACGCACGCGTCGACTGTGTCGGGGCCTGTGTCGGCGTCCGCGGCAATCGTATCAAAAACATCGTTGAAGAACTCGGTGGTGAAAGAATCGACATCGTTCGCTGGAGCGATGATTTGCAGGTGCTCGTGCCCAATGCACTGCAGCCGGCCGAAATCGATGAAGTCATACTCTGCCAGATGCTTGGCCGGGGAATCGTGCTTGTCCGCGAAGATCAACTTTCACTGGCGATCGGCCGCCGCGGCCAAAATGTGCGTCTGGCCAGCAAACTCTGCGGCTGGGATATCGAGATCATGACCCGCGAAGAACTTGATCAGCAGATCGAGCGTGCCATTGCGGGCTATTCATCGATCGAAGGCCTTGATGAATCGGTTGCAGAACGGCTCGTGGGCGAAGGCTTCCTGTCGTACGATGATCTGTCAGTGATCGAGCCAGAAGATCTTATGGAGATGGGGGACCTCTCGGCCGAGGCGGTTGACGCGATTGTTGCCCAAGCGGAGGAGCGGGCCACTTTGGCGGAGGTAGCTGCTGCCGATGAACGACGAAAGCAGCGAGATCTCGAACGTATTGCGAAGGCTACTGCAGATGCTGAGGCGGCGGAGGCAGCCGAAGCGGAGGCGGCGGCACGGGCAGAAGGCGATGGGCAGGATGCAGGGGCCTGTGAAACCGGCTCCACTGAGGCGGTGTCGGCAGAGGGTTCCCAGGCGTCCAGTGGCGAAGCGTCGTGATGAAGACGACAGCGTGGCCCCAGGCGTGGATTGGTTTGCAGAGAGAGTGGCAGCGGTCAAAACTCGGACAACAACAAGACGGTTTGGCTCGGGGAGTTTGGCGTGGCAGTTCGGATTTACTCACTTGCGAAAGAACTGAAACTCGACAGCAAAGAGTTGGTCGAGTTATGCGCCCGCGCTGGCATTCAGGACAAGGGCTCTGCTCTTGCCAGCATGACCGACGAGGAAGTGGCCAAGCTGAAGGAATTCATCGCTGGCAAGTCTCGGCCAGTTGATCGGCCGGCCCCGGCCAAGCCCACGGCCAAGCCCGGCACAGCGGGTACATTGCGGCGAGAAGATTACATTGCACCGGCCGGCGTGGCCCCCCGTGGAGGCCAGCCGGAAGTTCCACCGGCGCCGCCCGTCGCCAAGGCGAAGCCGACTGAGCAAACGCCGCCAGTCACCCAGCCGGCCTTGCCGGCAAAACCCGTGGCGCCGGCAGTGAGTGCTGCTCCGCCCGCCTCCGCGACACGACCTCGGCCCGGTGGCCGCAGTACGACGAAGCCGGTGCCCCGGCCCACTTTCAAGCTCGCCCCGCTGCCTGCCGCATCCCGGCCCCCGGTGACGCGTTCTACGCAGGAGCCGGTGGCTCAAAAGCCAGATGTCAAACTACCGATGGATGCCATCCGCAGCGCAAAGGCCGGCGGAACCAAGCCCCTGGCCGACCACATGCGGAAGCACGAGGAGAGGCATGCTGGTGGACGGCCGCCGCTTGGCGGACTGACCCGTGGCAGTGGCCGCGGTGGGCCGATGCCAGTCCCTCCCCCGATGGAGCCGGGTGTACGCCCGCGGCGAACGCCCTCCAAGGGACAGGATGGTAAGTCGGACGATCTGCTTGGCGGCCGCGAATTGCGGCAACTCAGCCGCAAACGGATCAGTGAGCCAAGGCTCGGTGATGACGACGACGGTCGTCGTCGCGGCCGCCGACCGCGTCAGCGTCGTGGGGCGTCCGTGTCGACGGCGGCTCCACGAAAGACCAATGCGACGATCCAGGTGCCGTGCACGGTGCGGGCATTCTCCGAGGCGATCGGGCTCTCTGCCAGTGATGTGCTCCGCAAGTTGCTGGAATTCGGTATGGAGCAGATGCCGAGCATGGGGTCAACGCTCGACCGCGACACGGTGGAACTGCTGGCAGCTGAATTGGGTGTGCAACTCGATATCAAGACGCCCGAAGATCTCGAGAAGGAGTTGCTTGCCGGCTTTGATGCCGTTGACGAAGATCCCAGCTTGCGGACGCCGCGGGCTCCGGTGGTCACCTTCCTCGGCCATGTCGATCACGGCAAGACATCGCTCCTCGACAAGATCCTGAAGAGTGATGTCGCTGCCCGCGAGAGCGGCGGAATCACGCAGCATATTCGGGCCTACTCCGTGGACCACAACGGGAAGTCGGTGACCTTCGTCGATACGCCCGGCCACGAGGCCTTCACGCAGATGCGGGCGCGTGGTGCAAACGTCACGGATTGTGCCGTGCTCGTGGTGGCCGCGGATGACGGCATCATGCCGCAGACCGAGGAGGCGATTAGTCATGCCCGGGCCGCCGGGGTGCCAATCGTGGTCTGCATCAACAAGATCGACCTGCCGGGCGCCAATGTTGATCGGATCTACCAGCAGCTTGCCGCCAACGAACTGCTGCCCACCGAGTGGGGCGGTGACACCGAAGTGGTCAAGACAAGTGCGGTCACCGGCGAGGGGATCGATGCGCTCCTGGATACGCTCCTCACGATCGCTGATCTGCATGACCTGCAGGTGAATGCCGAACGGACGGCTGCCGGCGTCTGCCTCGATGCTTCTGTACACGAGGGGAAAGGCGTCGTGGCCACCGTGCTCGTGCAAAAAGGAACGCTGCGAGTTGGCGATGCGATCGTCTGTGGTGAGGCCAGTGGACACGTCAAGTCGATGCAAGACACGCTGACCCGTCGCAAACTGGCCGAGGCGGGGCCGACGCGGCCTGTGCTTGTGAGTGGTCTCGATATTGCTCCCAATGCTGGTGAGCGATTCCAGGTTGTCGAATCGATCGCCATGGCCCGCGAGGTGGCGGTAAAGCGGAGTGACATCCGGCGGCATTCGGCTCTGGTGAGCGCCCCGGTGCATGTCACCTTCGAAAATCTTCTCGATCGCCTCGGTACCGAGAAGACACCGACCCTCAATCTCATTATCCGTGCCGATGTGCGGGGATCGATCGAGGCGATTCTCAAGGAACTGCAGAAACTCGATCATCCCGAGGTCAAGATCCGCGTTCTGCAGGCCACCGTGGGGGGAGTTACCGAGGCCGACGTGCAGTTGGCCGACGCGTCCGATGCTGTGATCATCGGCTTCAATGTCGTCCCCGATGAGCGAGCCCGATCGCTGGCGGAGGATCGAGGGGTCCAGGTGCGACGCTATGAAATCATCTACCAGGTGACCGACGACCTGCGGAACGCCCTCGAAGGCATGCTCGCTCCGGAGAAGCGGGAGGCCGAACTCGGACGGGCGATCGTGCAGCGAACCTTCTCGATCAGCCGACTGGGTGTCATTGCCGGTTGTCGAGTAATTGCCGGCATCATCGCCCGCAATGGTCGCCTGCGGGTGATTCGTGACAGCCGGGTGATCGGCGACTATGGCATCGATTCGCTCAAGCGGGAGAAGGATGATGCCCGTGAGGTGCGCGATGGTCTGGAATGCGGTATCAAGATTGCCGGCTTCAACGATGTGAAGGAGGGCGACATCCTCGAGTGCTACCGAATCGAGGAAGTCGCACGCACGCTCTCGTGAGTTCCCGACGATTACTCAAGGCTGCCGAGGCGGTGAGAGAGGTGGTCAGCATGGCCATCCTCACGCAGGTGCGTGATCCGCGGGTGAAAGATGTTACGGTGACTCGCGTTGACATGGCCCCCGATATGCGATCGGCGGTCGTCTGTGTTTCGGTGATGGGCAACGACACCAAGCAGGAACTGGCCCTGCGGGGGCTGGCCAGCTCTGCCGGATTCCTGCAATCGCAAATTGCGGAACGCATCGAGACTCGCTACACGCCCCGGCTCACGTTCAAGCTCGATAAGGGCGTGAAGCACTCCCTCGAGATTGCCCGGGTGCTCGACGAAGTGCTCCCGAACGCCTCGGCCGCTCCGGCCGAGGAACCCACTCAGGAAGACGCATGACATCATCGAAGAAGCGAGCTGATCGCGGGCAGCCAAACCGCCAACAGCTCATTGCGAAGTTGCAGAAAGCTCTCAAATCGGCCTACAAGTCGGTGCCCGCCAACACCGGCAGCCCTGTGCTTGACCAGGTGCTGTTCGCCTGCTGCCTCGAAAATGCCCATCACGCAGCGGCGGAGAAGGCATTCGAGACGCTGATGAAGGGGTACTTCGACCTTAATGAGGTCCGCGTCACCACCGTAGCGGAATTGGCTGAGTCGCTTGCCGGACTCCCCGACCCGTCCCGGGCAGCGCTGTCGCTCCGCCGGGTGCTCCAGGGTGTCTTTGAGTCAACCTACGCCTTCTCACTCGACCACGCCAAGAAGCATTCGCTCGCCCATGGCATCAAGACCCTGGAAAACCTCCACGGTATCCCTCCCTTCGTCGTTTCCTACATTGCCTCGACGACCCTCGGCGGCCACGTCATTCCACTTGACCGGGGTGCCCTGACGGGGCTCTATCTTTGCGGCATCATTTCGCAAGAGGAATATGATGCCGGCATCGTGCCGGGACTCGATCGCCTGATTCCCAAGCGGGGCGGTCTGGAATTCAGTTCGCTGCTGCATCAGTTCGGCGCCGACTGTGTCGCTTCTCTCCATGGGGCGGCCGTCAAGAAGATCGTGCAGGCTGTCAATCCGGCGGCAGCCAAGGACCGCTTTCCCAAACGCGGCACCACGCTGCCTCTGCCAAACCCCCCTGCTCCACCGCCTCCGAAGGCTGGCCAGAAATCGGAAGCGGCCAAGGCAGAGGATCTGCGGCCTGCTGGTCCTCAGGCGGCGGCTCGCCCGGCAGGGAAGACGCCCATGCCACCCCCGGGATCAGGGCCAAAGCGAACGGCGGACGGGAAGCCCGTGCCAGGTTCGAAGCCCGGGCCGAAGCCGTTTGTGGTCAAACCGAACGTCGGTAAGCCGATCACCATCAAGCCGCAGCCACCGGAGATGCCGCCAGCCAAGCCGGCCCCCAAAAAAGCGGCCTCCGGCAAAGCATCGGGCAAACACGTTGCTCCCAAGGCCGGCGGGAAATCCGGCGGAAAGACGGCAGCGAAGGCTTCGGCGCCAAAAAAGAAGGCGGCACAGTCAGGGGGCAAGGGGGCGTCGAGTCGACATTCGTCGCAACTCGCCAAACGGAAGCCTCGGTAAGTCGGCTGGGTTGAAAGGAGGCACGCGTGGCTGGTCATTCCCATTGGGCCAACATCGCCCGCAAGAAATCACTCGTCGATGCCAAGCGCGGAAAGCTGTGGAGCAAACTCGCCAAGGCGATCATCGTTGCTGCCAAGCATGGTGGGGCCGACCCTTCCGCCAATCTGCGGCTGCGGTATGCGATTGATGCCGCCAAGGCGGTGAGCATGCCGAAGGACAACATCCAGCGGGCGATCAAGGCCGGCACCGGTGACCTCAAGGGGGGCAACCTCGAAGAGTCAATCTACGAGGGGTATGGTGCCGGTGGCGTGGCAGTGATGTGTGAGATCCTCACCGACAACAAAAACCGTACCGCTCCCGAGATTCGCAAGATCTTCGAAATGTGTGATGGAAAGCTGGGCGGCACCGGATGCGTGGCCTATCTCTTCGACCGCAAGGGTGTGGTGCGGGTGCCACTTGCCGCCTGCGACGAAGACCGGATCATGGAGCTCGCCATCGACGCAGGGGCGGAGGATGTCTCGGCGGCCGACGACCGCTGGGAGGTGATTTGTGAGCCGGCGGCGATGACGCCTGTGATCGATGCCTTGCAGGCAGCTGGCCTGTCGGTTGATTCCAACGAGATTGTGCGGATTCCCTCGTCGACGGTCGACGTTGACGATGTGGAGACGGCGCGCAAGGTACTCGCGCTCATGGAGCGACTCGACGACCACGATGATGTGCAGAGCGTGGCCGCCAACTTCAACATCCCCGACCAGGCCCTCTCCGGCCTGGCGTGATGGGGCTTGCTTTCGCGCAGCGTCATCCCTTCGGGCCTGCCGCTGCTTACGGTCGGCTCAC